>JBEHXB010000128.1:0-6890 GCA_048498895.1 Pseudomonadota bacterium | reverse complement strand
GCGCGAACCGTGACGCCGTCATTGACTTGGATAATCCGGAATCTTGCGGAAGGTATCTGCGTCAACCTTAGATTGAAGGTTCTAAAAATTGATTGCCGTGAGCCCGCTCGCATCGTTGCTGTTTTGTAATGCAATGCTCGAGCCAGCTGACCTTGCCCCTTTGATGCCCCCGTTCTGGGGGTGGCTGTTGGCAACTGCGCGCCACTGAGACCAGCGCAGGCTAGACACTGCCCGCCGCAATGCGGAGCCACTCAAAGCTGTGAATGAAGCGCAAGCGGAAGCGAAAACCGCAATCGCGGAAGCGCAAAAGGCACAGGAGAATTGAGGCATGGCCGAAAACGCCGCCCTTCTTCGCGACTTTTATGTGAGACTTCTAGACACCCTCCGCGGCGAGAGGTTTTCAATCGTGCCGGGTTCCGCTTTATCCACCCGCCTCTGGCGCTGTGCGATACTGGCGGCATGAGATGCGCCGCCGCCGCCACTTCCGCTCCTCCGTCCGTCCAGTCGTCCACTTGCCGCTGCCGTCACTATCCACTCCTTGTCCACGCCCAAAGGGGGAGGGGGGTGGCAAAAAGTGAAAAAACGAAGATTCATCCCGTGCCCGTGGCTGTGGGCTTTCCCGGCCACGACGCCCCCGTCATGCCGTGCCGGCTGGCCGGGCCTGTCCAACGCTTGTCCCGCGCCCACGGCCTTGCCAGCGTCCCCGGTTTGGCGCCTCATGGTCAAAGAAAGATGGGGGGCGTCATGTTGCACCGCATTCGCCTGGCTTTGATTTTGCTGGCGGTCCTTGTGCTGCCCGCCGCGGCCCAGACGGGCCTGCCGGCCCCGCCGCACGCGGCCACCGTTCGCCTCTATGTCATCGACTGCGGCACCATCATTTCCAACCAGCCGGAAAATTTCGGCCTGACCAGGGAAGAAGCCGGCAACACCAATTTCTCCGATCCCTGCTTTCTGGTGATGCATCCCAAAGGCATCCTGCTGTTCGACACCGGCCTGCCGGACAGTCATGTCGGGCGGCCCATCTATGAGAACATGATGGGCCGCGAGGGCATCCTGAAATTCACCACCCTGACGGGCGAGCTGGCCAATATCGGCGTCACCCCCGCCATGATCACCTATCTGGCGATTTCCCATTCCCACTGGGACCATGTCGGCAACGCCAATGCCTTTGCCGGATCGACCTGGCTGGCGCGCAAGGCCGAATATGATTTCATGTTCGGGCCGTCCGCCAACAAGGTGGCGCTGCCCAACTACCGGGCACTGGAACACGCGCCCCGCATTCAGTTCATCGATGGCGATTACGACGTCTTCGGCGACGGCAGCGTGGTTCTTCTGTCCACGCCCGGCCATTCGCCCGGCCATCAATCGTTGTATGTAAAGCTGGCGCATACGGGCGCCGTGGTGATCTCGGGCGACCTCTATCATTACAGTGCCGAGCGAAGTCTGAACCGCGTGCCGCCGCGCGAGCAGGGCGGCCTGACGCCATCGTCTCGCCGCAAGGTCGAGGATTTCCTCAAGGCGCACAATGCCCGGCTCTGGATCGGTCATGCCATCGACTGGTATGCGACGGCGGTGAAGGCGCCGGGTTGGTATGATTGAACCGCCGTGGGCCGGCGGCAGGTCCCTTGATCGGGCTCAAGGACGTTCGCGGCTGCCTGCCTGATGATGCATCATGCGCCGTTTTCTGTTCCTGAATGTGCTTCTGCTGGCCGGTTGTGCCACGCAGCCTGCCGCGCAGGCGACTGCGCCCGGCTTTTTCGCAGGGTTTCTGCATGGCCTGGTCGCGATCGGCGCGCTGTTCGCCAGCCTGTTCTGGGATGTGCGGATTTATGCCTATCCGAATTCGGGCTTTGGCTACGACCTGGGTTTTGCGATAGGGTTCACGCTCTTCCTGACCGCCGTGATGCTGTCGGTTATGGCTCGGATCGGGGGATTTCTGACCCGCTAGCCCGGCAGCAGGAGCCAGGCCGCCGCCCCCGCGGCGAAGGCGGCCAGCGCCGCGGCACCGAGCATCAGGCCCAGCCGCCAGCCGCCGAATATCACCGCCAGCACCGATTTTGCCAGGCCATTGGCGGATGCCGCGATCAGGATCGTCGTGGTTGCCAGCGCAGGGTCGAGCCCGGTACGCATCATGCGGGCCATCGACAGGGTCACCGGGTCGACGTCCAGCAGGCCGGAAATGCCGGCCAGCGCGAAGAGGCCGGAGGGGCCGGTTATCAGCTTTGCCAACAGGCTGATGACCGCCAGCAAGACGGTGAAGCGCAGCAGGAGCCGAAGGTCGAAAGGGTCCTCCAGAGCGAGCGCTCTGGCTTCGGTACCGCCGGCAGACCGCCAGGTCCAAACCAGGGGTGCCAACAATACCAGCGATGATGCCGCCACCGGCCCCGCCAGGGGCCTCAGCAACTGCGGCGCCACCACCCCAGCCAACAATGTCATGCGGATCAGAGAGATGCACCAGGCCGCCAGCACTGCGCCCATAACCGAACCCTGCGGGGCAGTGCCTCGTCTTGCCAGGCGTGCAAAGGTCCAGGTCACCGTAGTCGAGGTGACCATCCCGCCCATCGCCCCGGCATAGAGAAGGCCGCGGGGGCCGGCCAGACGTACGGAAACATAACCGGCATAGCTGACCACGCCGGCAAGTACCGTCATCAGCCAGATCTGGTAAGGGTTGAGGGCACCCCAGGGATCGATCGTCCGGTCGGGTAGGGCGGGCAGCAGAACTGCTGTCATCATGAGGAGGACCAGGGCCGAGCGCAATTCAATCCAAGTCAAGTTGCGCAGGAAGGCATGCATCGCGCGGCGCTCGGCCAACACGGCGGCCGTCACCACGCCTCCTGCTGCCGCCACCGCCATATGTCCCTGCGCCGCATAGGTGCCCAAGGCAAAAGTCAGCAGCCCGGCAACGAGATCAGTGGCCGACAGGGTTCCTTGTACGCTGGATTTCCTCCACTCAAAGGCGCCGAACGTCAGGGCAAATCCCAGAAAGAACAGGCCGGACAAGAGGTCGGGCGCCCGACCGGGCAGTAGGCCCGCGACGCCGCCCAGAAGACCGATCAGGGTGAAGGTGCGGATGCCGGCCACGCGGGTGCCGGCTAATGCTTCTCTTTTCTGCCAGCCCCGCTCGATCCCGATCAGAAGGCCGATTGCCGCAGTAAGCCCCACGCGCGCTAGCAGGTCCAGTTCGCTCATGGCTCCGTCAGGCCGCCTTCCCGGGACGCCCGAGGCTGATGTCCCTTAGCGGCGGGTCACCGGCACGTGGCGCGCCTCGCCATCGTGCAGCCCAAGGCCAGCCGATAACAAGGCCGCCAGGATGAAAAACGCAAAGATCAGATCGTTTGCCATGTCGTGCTCCCTGGCTGGATCAATATCCGGACCCGCCTATCAGATGTGATGACAAGTAGAAGAAAATCGTCGCGCCCAGACCGCCGCCCATAGGCTTCGATCGCGGGCCTGTCGTTTATATGTCGCACTCCAGGGTAACATTACGAGCCGGTGTCGGCGCCAATGGCTCACCGAAGCGTGCATGCAGTTCTTCCAAAGTGTCCGCGCTTGTGCCTGGCCTGGTCCACACTCGGGTAAGGCAGACTCGTTCCTTCGCGTATTCGGAAGGCTGTTCGGACTCGAAACGCCAGGATTCCAAGCATCCCTCCGGCAACGGTTCGATCTCGCGTTGGCGCACCCAGCCGCTTCCAGTAAGGTGGAAAAAGCCGCGATGGCTTTGCGGGTAAGAGCCCATCAGCGCGCCGCCAGTTCTTCCAGGGCTGCCATCTTCTTCAGATGGACTTCCCGGGTGCCTACCAAGCCGATCAGGCCATCGCGCTCGAACTGGGAAAAGGTTCGCGAAACGGTCTCGATGGTCAAGCCAAGATAGTCGGCAATGTCCTGCCGGGTCATTGCCAGGCGGACCACGGCGGGGTCAGTAGAGCGGTCCGCCCATTCCAGCAGGAAAACCGCCACCTTTTCGGCCGCGCCACGGCGGCCCAGTAGCAGACAGTGCCCCCGGGCATGGGCCAGATTCTCCATCGCGAAACGGAGCAGATGGCGGGTTATCGACTCATCATTCGCAGCCAGCATGTCGACCTGACGGCGGCGATAGCAGACCAGGGCGCAATCGCTAACCGCCTCGGCCGACAGACCCCTGGCCGAACCCAGTTCCATGCCAAAAATATCGCCGGCGACGTGGAAGGCCTCTATCTGACGGCGGCCGTCAGAAAGAAATTTGCAAACCCGCACAACGCCAGAAACTACCTTGTAGAAAACATCACTATCATCGCCCTCGGCGAAGATCTCGCTGCCCTCGCTGAAACGAGACAGGCTGCCTGCCGCGCGCAACGGCTCAATCCTCTCCTGCGTCCCGCCCGTCGGCCGGGCATAGGCCGAGGCACCCGCCATATTGATCATCATGTGCGCTGTCATCGCTGCCTCCAAGATCGATGATGTCTTTGTAAGTGGGCGGCCGGGCTTTCGAAATTCGTTTAGTTCCTTAGGGATTCTACGTAATCCGATCCCATGACTGGCGAAGGCGGCCGACCCGGGTTAGGGTTATGATGATGCTCTCGGCCGACATCATGTCCGATCCTTCCGCCGTCGCCGCCCTTGCAGGCGCGCGCACCGGGATATGGCGCTGGGATCTCGCCGCGAACTGCCTCAACTTGTCGCCGCAGGCTGTGAACCTGCTCGGCGCGCCGTCCGCACGGCTGAACAGGCAGCAGTTTTTGGCGTTGGTGCACGACGACGACCTATCGATCATGCGGCGTTCCCTGGAAGAATGCCTGGCGATGGGCCGCCTGCATGACTTGGACTTTCGCACTGCCCAGGGAGCCTGGCTTCGGATGCGCGGGTGCGCTCCGTCGGGCGGACAGGCTGCGGAAGGGGTCTTGATCGATATTGGAAACCGTCGGTCCGCCCAAATGATCGATTCACGCCTGGCGGCGATCATTTCTTCGTCCGAAGACGCCATCATAGGTAAAACCTTGGAGGGTACTGTCACCGACTGGAATCGGGCCGCGGAGCAGATTTTTGGCTACAGCGCGGCGGAAATGATCGGCCAGCCCATTACCATGCTGCTGCCGCAGGAACTGGAAAAGCAGGAGGCCTCTATCCTGGCGCGTATTCGCCGGGGTCAGAAGATTGATCATTTCGAGACCCGTCGTCGCTGCAAGGATGGCCGAGTAATTGATGTCTCGTTGACGGTGTCCCCGGTCTGGAATACGGCAGGTGACCTGATTGGCGCTTCCGCAGTGGCGCGCGACATCACTGCAGCTAAGGTGGCGGAGAAGTTGCTGCGCGATAGCGAGGCGCATCTGAAGTCCATTTTGGAAACCGTGCCGGATGCCATGGTAGTAATCGACACGGTGGGCATTATGCACTCCTTAAGTGCCACTGCCGAAACCCTGTTCGGATACAAGGCCGAGGAGGTGGTGGGCAAGAATGTCAACATGCTGATGCCCGAGCCCTATCGCAGCCAACACGACTCCTACATCAGCCGTTATTTGAGCACCGGCGAGAAGCGTATCATCGGCACCGGTCGGCTGGTGGTGGGCCAGCGCCGCGACGGCTCTACCTTTCCCATGGAGCTGTCGGTCGGCGAGGTGGTTTCGGGCGAGCGGCGCTTCTTCACCGGTTTTGTACGCGACATCACAGAACGGCAGAAGACTCAGCAGCGGCTGCAGGATCTGCAGGCCGAGCTCATTTTCATGTCACGCTTCACGGCGCTGGGCGAGATGGCCACGACTTTGGCGCATGAACTCAACCAACCGTTGACTGCCGCCGCAAATTATCTCAGCGGTGCCCGTCGGCTTCTGGATACAGGACGGGGCGGGGACCTGGTCATGGTGCGCAGCGCCATCGACAATGCCGCCGAACAGGCGTTGCGCGCCGGTCAGATCATCAAACGGCTGCGCGAATTCGTGGCCCGAGGCGAAAGCGACCGTCGTGCCGAGGATCTGCGCAAGTTGATTGAGGAAGCCGCCGCCCTGGCGCTGGTTGGGGCCAAGCAGACTGGTGCCCATGTCAGTTACGATTTCGATCCCGAAGCGGAACACGTACTGGTTGACAAGATCCAGATCCAGCAGGTCGTTCACAATCTGATGCGTAACGCGCTGGAGGCAATGCAAGAGGTCGAACGTCGCGAACTCAAGATCGTCACCCGGCGGCTGGATGGGGACACTGTGGCGGTAATTGTGTCCGATACGGGGCCCGGCATCGCACCAGAAATTGCCGCGACACTTTTTCAGCCTTTCATGACCACCAAGCGCCACGGCATGGGGGTCGGGCTGTCAATATCGCGCACCATCGTGGAATCTCACGGTGGGCGGCTTTGGGCAGAGAATAATCCCGGCGGAGGCACCATATTCCGCTTTACCTTGCGCTTCGTCCCGTCGGAGGAGGTTGAGGATGTCGGATAATGGGGTGATCCATTTGATCGACGACGATGAAGATGTCCGGCGCTCGCTCGCGTTTCTTCTGGGCACCGCGGGCATGGCGGTGGCTGTCTATGAGTCGGCTGCGTACTTTCTGGAACGTTATGTTCCGGGTCAGCGGGCCTGCGTGGTAAGCGACGTGCGCATGCCCGGCATGGACGGGCTGGAATTGCTGAAGCACCTGCGTGCCCGCGATGCCTCATTGCCCGTCATCATCATGACCGGCCACGCCGATGTGCCCCTGGCAGTGGAAGCAATGAAAGCCGGCGCTGCCGATTTCATCGAAAAGCCCTTTTCCGACAATGTCCTACTAGCCGCCATCCATGCCGCCTTTGCCAGGTTAACACAATCTGATCAGGTCGATTCCGTTGCGCTGAAATTTCAGGCGCGGCTGAATTCGCTGTCGGAGCGGGAACGGCAGGTTCTCGATGGCCTTCTGGCGGGAAATCCTAACAAAACCATCGCCTA
>JBEHXB010000127.1:0-6893 GCA_048498895.1 Pseudomonadota bacterium | reverse complement strand
CCGGCCTGCGCCCTGTGCGGCCCAAACCCCGCTATCAAGCGCATTACGTAAAAGCGCCCGGCCCTTAACCCTCATTTAAAACCGCCTGCGGCAGTGTCCCGCAAATGGGACAGGACATTCACTTCGAGATATTCCGGCGCACGGGCGCGAAGGGCGGTTGGGCCCTGCATGAGGTGCGTTCCAGTCGCGAGGACGCCATCCGCATCGCCCAGGAACTGATGGCCCAGAATGAGGCCACCGGCGTGAAGGTCATCAAGGAAACCTATAACGAGGAAACCGGCGACTACCTGACCCTCAAGATCTTCGAGGATGGGCACAACCAGATGAAGGTGCCGCCCGCGGAGGAGGACGTCCCTCACGCACTGCCCTGCTTCAAGCCCGACGATCTTTATTCGTATCATGCGCGCCAGACCATGACGCGGCTGCTGGGCGACTTTCTGGCCCGCAACAAGATCACCATCACCGAACTCATCCACCGCGCCGACATGCTGGAGAAGTTCGAGGCCACCGGCACGGCCTATCAGCACGCGATCCAGAAGGTGGCGGTGGCGCAGGCCTCTTCCACCAAGACCCCTGTGCAGCAGATCATCAAGAGCCTGAACGAGCTGACCACCCAGGCCATCCACCGCGTCTATCGCGACCAGCGCGCCGGCCTGTTCCCCAATCCCGACCCCGGCAAGATCGCCGAGCTGGCCTGCCAGCTGCACGCCCAGCCCAACGCCGCCTATCTGTTCAATGGCGCGCTCGCCCGGCTCCTGGCCGAGGTCAAGGGCTGGGACGAAAAGGTGCTGATGCTGATCACCGTGATGGAGCAGGCGCCCGAGGAGCAAGGCCCGCGCAACCTGGTGATGGCATCCATCGACGCGGTGATGGCCGAGGTTCTGAGCGGGTCCGCCGCCCTGCATGAACTGATCGGCGGCGCCGAGAATCTGGGTCAGGCATTGCTGCGGCTTGTATCGCTGTTCCTGGGCAAGCCGACCGCCGACGCCAGGAGCGGCCTTCTGGCGCTGACCGGGCATTTCGCCGCCGACACCCTGCCCAATTCGCGCACCGCCGTGGCCAACCGGCTGGTGGCCGAATTCAAAAGCAACAAGCGGCTGTGCCCCGAATCCATGGTGGACGAGCTGAAGACCCTGCGCGTGATCGCCAACTCCATCGTGCTGGGCGTCGGCAAGTATCTGAGCCACGAAGACCTGATCGCGGCTTTCACCCTGCGTTCCAAGCGGCTGGTGACGGCGGAAGGGTTGGGCCGCCATATCGGCGATGCCCCGGCGGACGAGAAGCTGGAAGCGCTTCTGTTCGTCGAGGAAAACATCATTGGCGCCGAGAACAAGCGCCAGCTTGCCAAGTTCCTGATGCCGGTCCTGACATCGGCCGCTTTCGACGCGCAATTCTCCAATCCCAAGGTACCGGTTTTGACGCGGTTGCAGCGGCTGGCCCAGCTTCAGGCGCGCGTGCTGCGCAGCGGTTTCATTGACGTGACCCGGGGCGAGCTTGCCGCCAAGCTGGATTTCATCGCCGCCCGGATCGAGGCGAACGGGCGCGTTCTGGAAGCGATCGAGGCCCGCAACACCAGCCATGTCGAGAAGGCCCAGGCCCTGCTTCGGCTGGCGACGGGCGGGGTATTGACCGAAGGAACCCTGTCGGCGCGGGCGCGCGAACTGATCCTGGGTCATCTGTCACGGCCCGGCTTCCTGACCGGCTATCTGGCGGCGCAGACGGCGAGCCTTAAGCCAGGCGCCGAAAAGCCCGACAACCAGACCCTGATGGCGGGGCTGATGGACACGCTGGGCAAGGCGGGCATCACCCCGGAAACCGGGCTGAAGAGCATCGCGGCCTGATCCGGACAGGCTTGCACGGCCGCGCGGCTAGTGCGCGGCGTCCCAGTTGTCGGCGGCGCGGGCTTCCACCACCAGCGGCACAGTGATTTCGACGGCGGGCAGGGCGGCTTTTTCCATCGCGCCCACGATGATCTTCGACGCCTTCGCCACATCTTTTTCCGGCGCCTCGAAGATCAGCTCGTCATGCACCTGCAGCAGCATCTTCACCGATTTGGGCAGCAGCGGCGGCAGGCGCACCATGGCGCGGCGGATGATGTCGGCAGCCGCGCCCTGAATCGGTGCGTTGATCGCGGCCCGCTCGGCCCCGCCGCGGAAACCGGGTACCTTGGAGTTGATTTCGCGAACATGGATGCGCCGGCCGAACAGGGTCTCGACGAAGCCATGGGTGCGCGCGAACTGCTTGGTCTCTTCCATATAGTCGCGGATGCCGGGAAAGCGGGCGAAGTATTTCTTGATATAGTCCGACGCCTCGCTCTGCGGGATGCCCAGCTGATTGGCGAGGCCAAAGCCCGAGATGCCATAGACGATGCCGAAATTGATCGCCTTGGCGCGGCGGCGTACCTCGGCGGGCATGTCCTTGACCGGTACGCCGAAGATTTCGGACGCGGTCATGGCATGAATGTCCAACCCCTCGGCAAACGCTTTTTTCAGCTGCGGAATGTCGGCGATGTGGGCCAGAAGGCGCAGTTCGATCTGGCTGTAGTCGGCGCTGATGAGCTTTGCCCCCTGGGGCGCCACGAAGGCCTGGCGGATGCGCCGGCCCTCTTCTGTCCGCACCGGGATGTTCTGCAGGTTCGGTTCGCTGGAGGCCAGCCGGCCGGTGGACGTGGAGGCCATCGCGTAAGAGGTGTGCACGCGCCCGGTCCTGGGATTGATGAAGCCGGGCAGCGCATCGGTATAGGTGCCGCGCAGCTTGGCCAGCGCCCGCCAGTCCAGCACCAGGCGCGCAATCTCGTGGCCCTGGGCGGCGAGATCCTCCAGCACGTCGCTGTCGGTTGACCAGGCGCCGGTCTTGGTCTTGCGCCCGCCTTCCACGCCCATCTTGCCGAACAGGATGTCGCCCAGCTGTTTGGGCGAGCCGATGTTGAACGCGCCGCCCGCCAGCTTGTGGATCTTGATCTCCAGCGCAGCCTGCTGCTTGCCGAAATCGTTGGAAAGCCGGCGCAGCAGGTTGGGATCAATCGTAATGCCCGCCCGCTCCATGTCGGCCAGCACCATCACCAGCGGCCGCTCCAGCGTTTCGTAAACGGCGCGCTTGCCGGCCTCGGCCAGCCTGGGTTTGAGCAGCATGTGCAGGCGCAGGGTGACGTCGGCGTCCTCGGCGGAATAGCGGGTCGCGTCCTTCACCGGGACGCAGTCGAAGCCGATCTTCTCCTTGCCCTTGCCTGTGACTTCCTGGAAGGCGATGGGCGTGTGCGAAAGATGCAGTTCGCTGAGCTCGTCCATGCCGTGGCCGTGCAGGCCGCCTTCCAGCACATAGGAGATAAGCATCGTGTCGTCGATGGGATCGAGGCGGATGCCGCGTTCCAGAAATATCGCCGCGTCATATTTCAGGTTCTGGCCCACCTTCAGGACCGCATCGTCTTCCAGCAAGGGCTTCAGCCGCGCGATAACATCGGCTTCGCGCATCTGTTCGATTTCGCCGGCGCCTTCCTGCGAAGAAAAATCGAGAGACAGGCCTTCGCCCCGGCGGTGGCCGGTGGGAATGTAACAGGCGTCGCCCGGCGCCACTGCGAGCGACACGCCGCACAGGCTCGCCTGCATGGGATCGAGCGAGGTGGTTTCGGTATCGACACAGACGACACCGCTGGCGCGCGCCCGCGCGATCCATTGGTCCAGGTCGCCGGACGTTGTCACCGTGACATAGGCGTCGTGGTCGATAGGCCGGCGGATGGCCTCTTCCACCGGCGAGATCGCGGGCACCGCCGGCTTGGGCAGTTCCAGCTTGAAATCCGCCGGCCTGGCAAGCGCCGGATCGGAAGCGATGGCGTCCAGATCCTCGATCTGGAAACGCGCCGCCGCGCGTTTGGTGATGGTGGTGAACTCCATCGCCTTGAGGAAGGCGATCAGCGCCTTCGGCTCGGGCTCGCGCACCGCGAAGCCGTCCGGCGGTTCGCTTATCGGCACATGGGCGTCCAGCGTCACCAGCCGCAGCGACAGGCGGGCATTTTCCGCATTCTCGATAAGGGTCTCGCGCCTCTTGTTCTGCTTGATCTCTCCGGCGTGGGCCAGCAACGTTTCCACATCGCCATAGCTATTGATCAGCTCGGCGGCGGTTTTCACGCCGATGCCGCGCACGCCGGGCACATTGTCGATGGAATCGCCGGCCAGCGCCTGGACCTGCACCACCTTGCCGGGGGCAACGCCGAAACGCTCCAGCACCTCGGCACTGGTGATGCGCCTGTTCTTCATCGTGTCCAGCAGCTCGACCTTGCCGTCGACGACCAGCTGCATCAGGTCCTTGTCGGAGGAGATGATGGTGCAGCGCGCGCCCGCTTCGCGCGCCAGTCGCGCATAGGTTGCGATCAGGTCGTCGGCTTCAAAGCCGGCCATCTCGACGCAGGAGACGCCAAAGGCGCGGGTCGCATCGCGCACCAGCGGAAATTGCGGGATCAGGTCTTCGGGCGGCGGCGGGCGATGGGCCTTGTATTGCGGATAGAAATCATTGCGGAAGGTCTTTTCGCCGGCATCGAAAATGACCGCCAGATGGGTCGGCGCCTCGCTGCCCTTCATGTCCTCCAGCAGCTTCCACAGCATGTTGCAGTAGCCGGATACGGCGCCGGTGGGCAGGCCGTCGGACTTGCGGGTCAGCGGCGGCAAGGCGTGATAGGCGCGGAACAGATAGCCCGAGCCGTCCACCAGATAGAGATGGCCCCCCTTCTTCAGGGTCTTTCCGCTGGAAACGGTCAATGGTGACTGCCAGCGCCGTCCTTCAGGACGAAGCGCCTGTCGCAATAGGGACACTCGACGAAACTCTCGTCGCCCATCTCCAGCCAGACCCGGGGATGGCCCAAAGCGGCATGACCCTCTCTGGCATCGCCATCACAGGCGACGCGGGTGGTGGTGACTTCGATGATTTCAGGGGCCTCTACCGGCATGGCAGTCTCGGAAATTCTGGATCGGGGCGGATCATACAGGCTAGAGTCCGGGGGGCAAGCGACAGATTTCCCATGGTTCGGCTGGATAAAATCTACACACGCGGCGGAGACGCCGGAGAAACCGGGCTGGGCGACGGCAGCCGGGTTTCCAAGGCCGGACCGCGCGTGGCCGCCATCGGCGCGGTGGACGAGACCAACGCCGCCATCGGCATCGCCAGGCTGGACGCCGATGGCGAACGGGATGCGATGCTGGGGCGCATCCAGAACGAGCTGTTCGACCTTGGGGCCGACCTGTGCGTGCCGGAAGACGGCAGAAAGGCGGAGGGCGCCTTGCGCGTCACCCCGGCCCAGGTGGCGCGGCTGGAAGCCGAGATCGACGCGATGAACGCGTCCCTGGCGCCGCTGACCAGCTTCATCCTGCCGGGCGGCACGCCGCTGGCGGCGCATCTGCACATGGCCCGCACTATCGCGCGGCGGGCCGAAACCCGGATCGCAGCGCTGGCCGGCCAGGAGACGGTCAACCCAACCGTGCTCCAGTATATCAACCGGCTGTCCGACCACCTGTTCGTGATGGCGCGCCTGGCCAATGACGGCGGCGCGGGCGATGTCCTGTGGGTGCCAGGCCAATCGCGTGAGTCTTAGGCGCGTCGATTTTGCGGCTTGAGCAGGAGCGCCGAGCGACGTGTACAAGACGTACACGAGCGATGGCGCGACGAACTCAGGCCGCAAAAGAACGCGGCTATTCCGGTCCCAGCCGCTTGCCGAAGATGAAAGCCAGGATCACGCCGATCACACCGGTAACGCCCCAGCCCGGAGTCGCCAGGAAGGAATAGACCGGCTGTGCGGCGAAGCGCGCATGATCGTGCAGCCAGACCTTGAAATCGTTCAGGCTGTGCGCGTCCAGGATGCCCCATACGGTACCCAGGCTGCGCACCGTCAGCTCCCCGCCCCGTTCCAGGCTGGTGATCGCGTCGGCGCCCAGAAGCAACAGGGCACAGATGATCAGGATCAGGCTGACAAGGCGCATCAGTACGGCCATGCCTCTCCATAGCGCGGGGGCGACCCGGCGCACAAGAATGGCGAGATGCGGCCAACCGGCCCGGCTAGCGGGCCGGATAGATGGTGCCATCCTTGCGGGTGTAGCCGCGCGCCGGATCGGAAATGAGATCGATGTCGGAATAGAAGACCGTATCGCCGCCCGAGCGGGCGCCCACTTCCAGCAGCACCGCATCCCTGTCTGAACGGTTGACCAGGTGATGGCCGTCGCCGTCATTCTTGGGAAAGGCGGCGCAGTCGCCCGCGCGCATGACGGTCTCGCCCTTGTCGGTTACCAGCACCACTTCGCCGGAGACGATGTAGACGAATTCATCTTCCAGGCGGTGCCAGTGGCGCTGGCTGGACCACACGCCGGGCTTGAGGGTCAGGAGGTTGACCCCAAAATCGGTCAGCCCGCCCGCATCGCCCAGCCGCGCGCGATGGCGGTCGCGGCAGGGAACGTCATGGGGCGAGGGATAACTTGTGCCGGTGCGGACCGGCGCGGCGGAAATCTCGATCTTCGGCATGGGTTACCCGTGAAGGAAAACGCCCGCCAAGCGTAAGCCGGGCGGGCGTGGTTTCACAAATGCGCGAGATGCCGGCTTACTCGGCGCCGGCGTCTTCGGCCTTTTCGGACTTCTTCCTGGCCAGATCCTCGCCGGTCACCTGGTCGACCTGCTTCATCGACAGGCGCACCTTGCCGCGATCGTCGAAGCCCAGCAGCTTGACCTTCACCTCCTGGCCTTCCTTGACCACGTCCTTGGGGCTGGCGACGCGAGTCTGCGCCAGCTCGGAGACGTGAACCAGGCCGTCCTTGGGACCGAAGAAGTTCACGAAGGCGCCGAAGTCCATCACCTTGACGATCTTGCCGTCATAGATCTGGCCCACTTCCGGCTCGGCGGTCAGGCTGCGGATCCAC
>JBEHXB010000126.1:0-6937 GCA_048498895.1 Pseudomonadota bacterium | reverse complement strand
CAGCTCAGATACCAGCCATTGGCATCGCGTCGCCAGGACCCGGCGTGAACCTCATAGATGCTGACCGGCTGGCGGCGCGGGTCGACGCTTGCCCAATGGGTGCGATGGGCATCATCCCCCCAGACATGGGTGGGACTTGGTGCGGTGAGTGAAGCGGTCCTGGGCCGGATCTCACTGGCGAAGGCAAAGGGGTCGGCCTTCAGCGGCAGAAGCGCGCCGTCGACACCGATGATCTCGAACTTGTAAGCGCGGTATTCGGCGATATCCGGGATGAAGATCTCCCACACGCCGACGTCGGTGCGCCGACGCATCACATGGCGTTTGCCGTCCCATTCGTTGAAGTCGCCCACCACCGAGACCCGGCGCGCATTGGGTGCCCAGACCGCGAAGTGAACGCCCCGCGCGCCTTGATGCTCGATCAGATGGGCACCCATCTTGTCGTAAAGGCGCATGTGGGTGCCTTCGCCCATCAGCGCGTCGTCAATCGGTCCCAGGACAGGCCCGAAGCTGTACGGGTCCGATACCCACCATTCGGCACCATAGCCCTGGGCACGGTATTTGACCGGCTGCGGCTCGCCCTGGATGATGCCCTCAAACAGTCCGCGGCGATCGGCCAGCTTGAGACTGCCAAGAAATTTCCCCGACAGGTCGTGGGCTTCCGCCCGTTCGGCGCCGGGGATGAGCACCCGGGCAAAGGTGCCCTGAGGTCCGGCATGCGTGCCCAGCAGGGAAAAAGGATCGGCATGGCGGCCGTGGAGCAGATCCTCTACGGCCTGCCGTGGAGGCTTCATATCAGGCTCCAGATGTCCTTGGCGTATTCGCGGATAGCACGGTCTGAGGAGAACCATCCGACGTGAGCGACGTTATTGATCGCCGCGGCGCGCCAAGCCGGCTTGTCGTTCCAGCGCCGGTCGACTTCGCGCTGAGCGCTGGCATAGGCATCGAAGTCGGCGGCCACCATGAACCAGTCATGGTCGAAGATGCCGCCAATCAGTCCGGCATATCGGTTTGGATCATCGGGGGAGAAGACACCCGAGGCGATCGCAGCCAAGGCTTGTGACAGTTCGCGCGAGCCTTCGATGATGGCGCGCGGACTGTAGCCATCAGCACGGTGACGGGCGACATCTTCGGCGGTCAGACCGAAGATTACCATATTTTCGCGGCCCACATGCTCCATGATCTCGATATTTGCGCCGTCGAGCGTGCCGATGGTCAGCGCACCGTTGAGTGCGAACTTCATATTGCCGGTGCCGGACGCTTCCATGCCCGCAGTGGAAATCTGCTCGGACAGGTCGGCAGCGGGCATGACCTTCTCGGCCAGCGAGACATTGTAATTGGGGAGGAAGGCAACCTTCAGCAGTCCGGCCACGGACGGGTCCGAATTGACGCGCCGCGCAACGTCATTGGCCAGTTTTATGATCATCTTGGCATTATGATAGCTGGGCGCAGCCTTGCCGCCGAACAGTTTGACGCGGGGCGTCCAGTCCCGGTCGGGATGGCTGCGAATCTGGTCGTACAGCGCCACCGTCTCGACGAGGTTGAGGAGCTGGCGCTTGTACTCATGTATTCGCTTGACCTGGATATCGAACATCGCACCGGGATCCACCACCAGACCCAGCTGCTCCTTCATGTAGGCGGCCAGCGCCACCTTGTTGGCATGCTTGACCGCGGCGAACTTCTCCTGGAAAGCCGCATCGCCGGCGAATTTCGCCAGGTCGGCCAGCTTTTCCGCATCATCCAGGAAGCCTTCGCCAATTGCCTCGCGGATCAGCCCCGTCAGACCGGGATTGCATTCATTCAGCCAGCGGCGCGGGGTAATGCCATTGGTCTTGTTGTTGATGCGGTTGGGAAACAGTCTGTGCAGGTCGGCAAACACCGTGTCCTTCATCAACTGGGTGTGCAGCGCGGCCACCCCATTGACACTGTGCGATCCTGCAAAGGCCAGATTGGCCATCCGAACCCGCCGCTCGCCACCTTCGTCGATCAGCGAGATGGCTGCCACGGCTCCGTTGTCCATGCCTGCCTTGCGCGCGGTACGCAGCAATTCACCGTTGATGGCATAGACAAGCTGCGTGTGTCGCGGCAGCAGTCGCTCAAACAGGGGAAGGGGCCAGCTCTCCAGCGCCTCGGGCAGCAGGGTATGATTGGTATACCCGAAGGTGGCGCGGGTAATGTCCCAACTCTCCGCGAAGGCCAGCCGATGATAATCGATCAGAAGCCGCATCATCTCGGCCACCGCTACGGCCGGATGGGTATCATTGAGTTGAATGGCGGCCTTCTGCGGCAGGGTGCGGATGTCGCCGAAATACTGCATATGGCGCCGCAGGATGTCCTGGATCGAGGCACTGGAGAAAAAATATTCCTGCCTGAGGCGCAGTTCCTGGCCGGCGGGCGTGGAGTCGGCGGGATAAAGCACCCGGACCAGGGTCTCTGCCCGGGCTTCACCTGCCAAGGCCCCGATATGGTCGCCGGCGTTGAACGCATCCAGCCGAATGGGGTCGAGCGCGCGGGCATTCCAGAGCCTGAGCGTGTTGACCCGCCGTCCACGCCAGCCAACCACGGGCGTGTCAATCGCTTCGGCCCGTACGGCCTCAGCCGGTTGCCAATGGGAGGCGCCGGTCTCGCTGCCAATCACCTCGCCACCGAATCCGACCAGGTAAGCGGTTTCGCGCCGCTCGAACTCCCAGGGATTGCCATGTGCCAGCCAGGTTTCGGGATATTCCAGCTGCCAGCCGTCCTTGATGCGTTGGCGAAACATGCCATTGATATAGCGGATGCCATAGCCGGTCGCCGGCAGATCAAGTGAGGCCAAGCTTTCCATGAAGCACGCCGCCAGCCGCCCGAGCCCGCCATTGCCCAGAGCCGCATCCGACTCTAGTTCCTCGATCTCGTCCAGGTCGACGCCATAGTCCGCCAGCGCCGCGCGCGCCTCTGCCGACAGGCTCAGGTTTGACAGCGCGTCACGCAGAAGCCGCCCGATCAGAAATTCCAGGCTAAGGTAATAGACACGCTTGGCGCCCGTCGCCTGCATGGCACGGGTAGAGGTCATCCATTTGTCGATCACCTGATCGCGCGCCGTCAGTATGGTGGCGGCCAACCAGTCATACGGCTTGGCGGCCCGCTCGTCTTTTCCCAGCCGGTGCAGAAGGTTGTCGATCAGGCGCTCTGCGAAAGGCCGCAGGGGCGGGGGGTCGGCGGGAGGATTCATGACGCGCCTGTGACAATTTTCAGGTAATGGGTTTGCAAAGGCCAGCTCGGTTTGGCAAGCTTAATCCAACGCCACCGGGCAGGCTATGAGGCTTTTGAACTCGCCGGATCGGCCAGACACGAACGTACCAGGCACATATGGCATTGAAGCCCCTTCCGGCCCCCTGGTGGCACGGCGCCGTCATCTATCAGATCTACCCGCGCAGCTTCGCCGACAGCAACAATGACGGCGTTGGGGATCTGGCCGGTATCATAGGCCGGCTGGAACATGTTGCGTCCCTGGGTGTCGATGCAATCTGGCTCTCGCCGTTCTTCGCTTCGCCGATGAAGGATTTTGGATATGACGTGGCCGATTACCGGGCAGTCGATCCCATCTTCGGCACGATGGAAGATTTCGATGCGCTACTGGAGCGGGCGCATGCGCTGGGCCTGAAGGTGATCATCGACCAAGTCTATGCCCACACATCGGATAAACATAGCTGGTTTCGTGAAAGCCGCGAGGCGCGCGATGGCGCAAAGTCCGACTGGTATGTGTGGGCCGACCCGAAAGCCGATGGCTCGCCGCCCAACAACTGGCTTTCGGTCTTCTATGGGCCAAGCTGGTCGTGGGATGGGCGGCGCGGGCAATATTACTTTCATAATTTCCTTCCCTCGCAGCCCAACCTGAATGTGCACAATCCCGCCGTACGGGAGGCGCTGTTCGACACTGCCCGCTTCTGGCTCGGCCGCGGAGTGGATGGCTTCCGGCTGGATGCCATCAATTTCGCCATGCATGATCCGCTGCTGACCGACAATCCACCAGTCACCAGGGCCAGGTGGGCTCGCCGGCGCCCGTTCGACTTCCAGCATCATATCCACAACCAGTCGCAGCCCGAGCTGATCGAGTTCATAGAGGATTTGGCGCGGGTGGTGCGCGATTTCGGCAATGACCGGTTCACGGTGGCGGAGGTGGGCGGTGAACAGGCGTTGAAGGAAATGAAGGCATTGACCGCCGGAAGTGACCGCCTGCACACCTCTTATGGATTCGATTTCCTGTCGGCGGAAACACTCACGCCGGGGCTGATCCTGAAAGCACTCGGCAAATGGAAGCACAAAAAGGGCGAAGGCTGGCCAAGCTGGGCATTCTCCAATCACGATGCACCACGCGTGGTCAGCCGCTGGGGTGATCTGTCCCGCCAGGACGACTGGGCGCGTCTTCTCCTCGCCCTGCTGATAAGCTTGCGCGGCAATGTCTTTATCTACCAGGGCGAGGAACTGGGCTTGTCCCAGGCCCAGATCCCCTTCGAAAAGTTGCGCGACCCGGAGGCCATCGCCAATTGGCCGCTGACACTGGGCCGCGATGGCGCCCGCACCCCTATGCCGTGGAACAACTGGCAACCGAATGGCGGCTTCTCGGAGGCCGAACCCTGGTTACCGGTTCCGCAGGACCACATCGAACGCGCCGTGTCGGTCCAGAATGCCGATCCGGATTCCGTGCTGGCCGCGGCACGCCAACTGATAGCGCTCAGGCGCGATGCGCCCGCCCTGCGGCTGGGTGACTTTGTTCCGCTTTCTTTGAAAGCCCCACTTCTTGGATTCGAGCGCGTGTTGGGCAAAGAGCGCGTGCACTGCCTCTTCAACCTGGGTGACGCGCCCATAAAGATTGCGCGGGAAAAAGGGCGCGTCCTGTTTGCGCATGGCGTCCACCAGAACCGTCTGGAATCGCTGGGCGTGCGTATTTCGGCTTTCAACTGATCGACAGCGAAACCCGGCCCAGCACTCCGAAGTCCGCTGCCACGTGATCGCCGCGCGCGATCGGCATGGGTTTGATGCAGGTGCCAGTAGTGACGACTTCACCGCGCTTCAGTGTCACACCATGGCGGGACAGTTCGTTGGCCAGCCAGGTCAGGGCAATTCTAGGATCGCCCAAAACATTGGCGCCCAAGCCATCGCCAACATGGCGGCCATTCAGGAAGGCGGGCACGATATGGGCGGCCAGGTCGAGCGTGCACCAGTCGATCGGTGCCGCCGGCCCCAGCACGAAACGGTGGGCACAGGCGTTGTCGGCCACAAGCTGGGCGATTCCCACCGTCGCATAATCGCCAAATCGGGAGTCGGGAATCTCGATGCCCGGATGCAGGCTGGCCACACACGCCAGAACCTGTTCCTGGCTGTAGGGCTTCTCGCGCGGGGGCAGGTCTTCCTTCATGCGAAAGACGAATTCCGGTTCGGCAACCTTCATCAGGTTGTTGCCCAGAGGGCAAACCCCGCCGTCCGGTATTACCCGTTCCTCCAAGATGCGCCCCGCCAATGGTCCGTCCACCCCGATATGGCGCTGGCCGGCTATGCTGGTGGCTGCGATCTTCCAGCCGAACAAGGGCCTTCTGGAATAAGCCTCGATTTCGGCCTGGACACGATAGGCCTCGGCTCGGTCGGCCGGCGTCAGATGAGGTGGCAGCGCCGCTATCTGGGTGCCTGCTTGCCAATTCCTGTACAGCAGCGCCTGGGCTTGCCGCATCTGGTCGGGGATCATGACGGTCCCTTAGCAGAGTTCCCGGCCAATCCGAAGCGCAGAAAAAAAGCCCCGCGGGCCGAAACCTGCGGGGCCAGGAAACACGCATGCCCTGGGGGGATATGCGTGATCTCACAAACCGGTTCGTGTCTGAAGCTCCCGGCAAAGGCCCCCAAGAGGACCTTTGCCGGCGCGACGCTTCATTAATTGTTGATGCGAATACCAACCTGATAGAAGCGGCCAATCACATCATACAGCGTGTTGTTGACTTCGCTGCCGCCGGTGTTCGGCGGGGTGGTATTGAACGCGTTGTTGACCTTCACGTAGAGCTGGGTCGAATCGGTCCAGTTGTAGGTGGCGCCGATGTCCATGTAGAGGACAGCCGGCACATACTGGTAGTTGACCGTGTGCACCTGGTTCGTGTCGGTCGGGCAGCCGCTGGTACAGACGATCGTCCTGCTGCCCGGGCTGACGATGCCCTTGTCCAGCCATTTGCCCGACATCACACCATCGGCGAACCAGCGTTCCGTCAGCGTCAGGCCGATCGAATCACCCTGCCAGCTCTGCTGGCCGGTGACCTTCCAGGTCAGCACGTTGCCGGTGCTCTGGCTGTAGGTGGCGCTGTTGAAGCCGCCACCCAGCACGCCTGCACGCTCGGAAGCGAACTGGCCGGCCTGCAGCGGATCGGAGATGAACTTCATGGTGTGGTTGGCCAGGATGCGCGCCACAAAGTCGCCGGGCACGTCCCAATCCTGCAGGTCGAACTGATAGCTGGCTTCCACGTCGAAGCCGTCCGTCAGCAGGCCCGCCGAGTTGAACGGAACCGCGGTGATCGACAGCACCTGGTTGGCGTCGCCCACCAGACCCTGGTTGCCCGCGGCGGTGGTCTGCGGCTGGCCGTTCTTGGTCTGGATGAACTGCTGCGAGCAGTAGCTCGAGATGCCCTGGACGCACAGGTCTTCGACCGTCTGCGCACCGGACGAGGCGATGATGCCTTTGACCATGATGCGGTAGTAGTCGAACGAGGCCTGGAAGCCCGGCAGGAAGTCGGGCTGATAGACCGCGCCGATCTGGGTGGTCTGGCCCTTTTCCGGCTTCAGCAGCGGATTGCCCGCGTTCGTCTCGCCCATGACCTGAGAGGTCACGCAATTCGGGTCGGCGAAGCGGTTACAGAAGCCGCCATTGAGGGTCTGGCGCGGCAGGTAGAGGTCGGCGAGGTTCGGAGCACGAACGTCACGC
>JBEHXB010000125.1:0-6958 GCA_048498895.1 Pseudomonadota bacterium | reverse complement strand
GCACAGCGCGATCATGTGGGTGCCTACCAGCCCGTTGGTGGTGAAGCCGCAAACGAAGAAGGTGCCCGACAACAGCAGGAAATCGCGGCTGCGAAGACCTTCCCCAAGCGCTGCAAAGGCGCTTTTCAGCGGATTGGTACGCGTGGCGGAATGCGCCGGCTGATCATCCCGAGCGCCAAAGGGGCGTATGCCGATGGCGGCGGGGGATTCGGGCAAAAGCAACCAGACCGCCGGGATCAGCAGCAGCATCGCTCCGGTCACGCACCATACCACCGGCTGCCAGCCATGATTCTGGGCGATGGCCGACAATACCGGCAGGAAGATCAGCGTGCCGGTGGAGGTGGACGCCGCGAACAGTCCCATCACCAGGCCCCGGTTGGTGACGAACCAGCGATTGACGATGGTAGCTGACAGTACGTTGGAGACGCAGCCCGAGCCGATGCCCGAAATCACCCCCCAGGTCAGCACAAGCTGCCAGGGCGCCGCCATGAACAGGCTGGCGAAGCTTGAACCGCCCATCATCGCCAGTGCTGCGATCACCGTGACGCGGATGCCGAAGCGCTGCATGGCGGCAGCAGCGAAGGGCCCTGTCAGGCCGAACAGGAAGATGCCCGTGGCGGCGGCCAGTGAAATCTCGCTGCGTGACCAGCCGAACCAGGAGCCCCAAGGCACCATCAGCACCCCGGGGGCGGAACGCAGGCCCGCCGCGGCCATCAGGGCGGCGAAAACCACGGCGACCACCACCAGGGCATAGTGCCGCCCGAAAGCCGACCCCAAACGCATCGCCTGCCCGCATGCCAGACCTGCGCCGACAATATCATTAAACAGGGCGATTTTCCGATCAGGGTTTCCTGCATCGCCGCCACGCCCTATTGTCGGGTCTTCCCAGCCCGCGAGCGCCATGCCTGATGCCGTCCTGATCGATTCCTGTCCCACGGTGGGCGTGGTCAACAAGCCGTGGATGGCGCCGGTCGCGCGGGAGATCTCCAAGTCTGTGGCGGTCTGGGCCAACAGACCTCGCTTCCGCTAATCTCTCTTCGCAGATTCAGGATTCGTCATGACCCGCACAACGCTTCTTTGCATTCTCGATGGCTGGGGCTGGCGGGAGAATCACGCAGAGGACAACGCCATCGCCGCCGCCACCACTCCCAACTATTCGCGCCTTCTGAAGGAATGTCCTCACGCGCTGCTGCAGACTTCGGGCAGCGCGGTGGGCCTGCCCAAGGGCCAGATGGGCAATTCGGAAGTCGGCCACATGAATATCGGCGCCGGCCGGGTGGTTGCCCAGGACCTGCCGCGCATCGACGTGGCCATCGAGGACGGCTCGCTGGCGCGGCGGCCCGCGCTGCTCGCGCTGATCGACCGGGCGAAGACGGGCAAATCGGCGGTGCATCTGATGGGCCTGATGTCGCCGGGCGGCGTGCATTCCCATCAGGATCACATGGTGGCGTTGGTGAAGATCCTGGCGGGCGCGGGTGTGCCGGTGTTCGTGCATGCCTTCCTGGATGGCCGCGACACTCCGCCCAGAAGCGCCAAAGGGTTCCTCCAGAAATTTCTCTCCGATATCGACGGCATCCCCGGCGTGCGGCTGGCCACGCTGTCGGGCCGCTATTACGCGATGGACCGCGACAAGCGCTGGGACCGGGTAGAGAAAGCCTATACGGCCATGGTGGACGCCACGGGCCGGCGCTACGGCGATATCTCCGCGGCGCTGGACGATTCCTATGATGCCGGCGTCGGCGATGAATTCGTCGTGCCCTGCGTGCTGGGCGATTATGCCGGCATGGAGGATGGCGACGTCATGCTGTTCGCCAATTTCCGCGCCGACCGCGCGCGCGAAATATCCACCGCGCTGCTCGATCCGGGCTTCGAGGGCTTCGGGCGCGATCGCCTCGTGCGGTTTTCCGCCGCCGCGGGGCTCACGGAATATTCGCAGGCGCTGATACCCTTCATGCAGGCGGTCTTTCCGCCGGAAGATGTGCGCGATACGCTGGGCGAAGTGATCGCCCATCGCGGCATGAAGCAGCTGCGCATCGCCGAAACCGAGAAATACGCCCACGTCACCTTCTTCCTGAACGGCGGACGCGAGGAGCAGTTCGCGGGCGAGGACCGCATTCTGGTGCCCAGCCCGAAGGTGGCGACATATGACCGCAAGCCCGAGATGAGCGCTTACGAGGTGACCGACAAGCTGGAAGCGGCCATCCTCTCCGGCAAATACGACCTCATCGTCTGCAACTATGCCAATCCCGACATGGTGGGCCATACCGGTGTGATGAGCGCGGCGGTCAAGGCGGTGGACACGATCGACGCGTGTCTGGGCCGGCTGATGGCGGCGCTGGAAAAAGCGGGCGGTGTGATGCTGCTTACCGCCGACCATGGCAATATCGAGATGATGACGGATCCCGAGACCCATGAACCCTATACCGCACACACCACCCTGGACGTACCGGTGATCGCTTTCGGCGCACCCGGCGGGGCCCGGCTGGAAAACGGCCGCCTGGCCGACGTGGCGCCCACCGTGCTGGCCCTGATGGGGATCGAAAAGCCGGCGCTCATGACCGGCCACTCGCTGCTGGTGGCGCCAACGTGAAGCCGCGCGCCGTTGCCCTCATTCTGACGGCATTGCTGGCGCTGATGCCGGCAGAGGCGGCGGTGAGGACCGCACATAAGCCCGCAGCGAATAAACCCGCAGCGCCCAGGCCAGCGGCGCAAAAGCGCGTTGGCGTTCAGGTCGTGCCGACGCCCCGGCCGATGCCCGCCGGCGCGCCCGAACCGGCCATCGACCTGTCACATGCCCTGCCGGGCAAGGCGCTGGCCGGGCTTGCCCCCAGTGCCGACCAGCTCAAGGCGCTCTCCGCCGAACTCCAGCAGGACCGGCCCAAGCTCCAGGCGGCGCGCCAGAAAAGCGATGCCCTGACCGCCGAGGCGCGGAGCTTGCGCCACAAACTGATCGACACCGCCGCGCGGATCGAAAGCCTGGAACGCAGCCAGATCGCCGATGCCGCCGAGATCGATCGCCTGGCAAGGGAGGATGCGCGCCTTTCCGCGGGCTTTGCCAACGACCGGGTGGCGGTGACCAAATTGCTGGCGATTCTGGAACGGCTTCAACACGACATGCCGCCGGCCCTGGTGCTGCGGCCCAACGATGCGCTCAGTGCCGCGCGCGGCGCCATGCTGATCGGCGCGGGCCTGCCCTCCGTTTACGCCCAGGCCGCGCGGCTGTCGCGCCGCATCGAGGCGCTGAAACGTACCCGCGCCGCGCTGGAGCGCCGCCGGGCCGAAGCCCATGTGACCGCCGTCAATCTGGGGGCGGCACGCTCGGAACTCGACCGGTTGCTGATCCAGAAGGAGCAGGAAGCCCAGGGCGCCGCTCAGTCCTATGGAACTCTCAAGCAGCAACTTGACCGGATCGCCCACCAGGCCGCAGATTTTCAGGCACTTTTGACCCGGGTACGGGCGCTCCGGCGCCAGGGGGTGGCGACGGACGAAGGGGTGGTAACCGTCACCGCGCGCAGCACCGATTCCCTGCCTGCGCTGCAAAAAGGATCCCTCCTGGAACCGGTTGTGGCCAGCATTGTGAGCAGCGGCGGGGGGCTGGGCCCCGGCCTGTCCTATGCAACCCAGCCCGGCGCCCAGGTGATCGCCCCGTCAGATGGAAAAGTTTTATATGCCGGGCCTTACCATAAGTCGGGACAGGTCTTGATCCTGGAGATAACCACTGGCTACGATCTGGTCCTGGCTGGAATGGGACGCGTGACCGTACAGCCAAATGATCAACTGCTTGCGGGTGAGCCGGTTGGGAACATGCCTGCAAGCCCGGGGCCGGACAACCGGCTCTATTTCGAGTTGCGCCATTCGGGCCATGGCATCAATCCGGCGCCGTGGCTGAAGTTGAGACTGCGCCCGATACTGTGAAAGGCATAGACGACATGAAGAAGTTCGCGCTGGTAGGCCTGGGCCTGATCGGCGGCCTGTCGGTCGCCCTGTTCGCGTTGCCCCAGGCCCAGGGCGCCAATGACGCCAGTGCCTATTCCCAGCTCGACCTGTTCAGCGACGCCTTCCAGAATGTGCGCGATAAATATGTGCGCCCGGTCAAGGACAGCGAACTGATCGACAACGCCATTCAGGGCATGGTCTCGAGCCTTGATCCGCACTCCAGCTACATGGACGCCAAGGCCTATGGCGACATGCAGGTCACCACCAAGGGCGAGTTCGGCGGCGTCGGCATCGAGGTCACGCTGGAAGACGGCCTGATCAAGGTGGTGTCGCCCATTGACGGCACGCCCGCCAGCCGCGCCGGCATCAAGCCGGGCGACCGCATCGCCGGCATCGACGGCCAGTCGATCGTGGGCATGCCGCTGAACGATTCCATAGACAAGATGAAAGGTCCGCCCGGCACCAAGGTGACGCTGACCATTCTGCGCGAGGGTGAGAAGAAGCCCTTCGACGTGATGCTGACCCGCGCCATCGTGCATGTCGATGCCGCCAGCTCGCGGCGCGAGGGTGATGTCGGCTATATCCGCCTGCCGGGGTTCAACGAGCAGACCGCCGACGGGCTGGAAAAGGCCGTGGCGCAGCTCAAGAAGCAGATCGGCCCGGGCATCAAGGGCTACGTCCTGGACCTGCGCAACAATCCGGGCGGCCTGCTGGATCAGGCGATCCAGGTGTCGGACGATTTCCTCAACACCGGCGAAATCGTTTCCACCCGCGGCCGCCATTCCGAGGACACGCAGCGCTATGATTCCCATCCCGGCGATATCACCGACGGCAAGCCGATAGTGGTGCTGATCAATGGCGGCACCGCTTCGGCGTCCGAGATCGTCTCGGGCGCTCTGCAGGATCACAAGCGCGCGACCATCGTCGGCCTGACCAGCTTCGGCAAGGGTTCGGTGCAGACCATCATCCCGCTGGGTGAAAACCGTGGGGCGCTGCGCCTGACCACGGCGCGGTACTACACGCCGTCCGGCCATTCGATCCAGGCTGAGGGCATCATCCCCGACATCCAGGTCGCCCAGGGCGACGAAGCCGATGTGCCCAAGCTGGCGCGTCCCTCCGAAGCCGACCTGCGCGGCCATCTGGCAGGCGAACCCATCCCGGCCAAGCGTGCCAATGCCCCCGTGATCAAGCCCGCGCCGGGCAAGAAGTATGATGACTTCCAGCTCTCCTATGCGCTGGACCTGCTCAACGGCAAGATGACGGTGGCCTCGGCCAGCACCGTGGCGCCGGCCAACGACAAGTCGGCCCAGGCGACCACCCGCTAGAACCGAGCAGACCGCATCCTGCCGCGTCCTGTTCGCCAAGGCGCATGGGACGGCCTCAGGCGTCCGGGGAGGTTGCGACCGAAGGGGGCGGTTGCGCCCCGCAGGGTTTAACCAAAGCGTAACCACAAAATCCGTTAATGATGGCATGACTGCCGTCAGCCCCACCGACGAGCCGCAGGGCTCTCGCGCCGCCCGCGCGTTGGCCTTCTGCACGGCCTTTGTCGTCTTCGGCCTGACGGCCGGCGCGCTGGCCATTACCGTTCTGGGCGGCCGTCACGGCCCCGCTGTAACCCTCGATCTGGCTGCCCCGCCTCAGCCCAAGGCCCGGGCCGTGTCTTCCCCCCTTCGGCCCGCCGAGGACGGCCCCAGCATGGCGCCGGTAACCAGGCCGATCTATGCCGGCAAGGCCTTGCTGGCCGACCCGGCCCTGATCGAGAACACCAGGCAGGGTCCGCTGCCGCGCATCGCCGATGACGGCCGCACCCCGATGCAGGCCTATGCGGCCCCCGCTGCCGACGGCAAATTTCGCATCGCCATCGTGGTTCGGGGTCTGGGCATTTCGGCCGCCGCCACAAAGGCGGCATTGGACACTCTGCCGCCCGGCGTCACCCTGGCCTTCGCGCCCTACGCCCATGACGTGGCAACCTGGGTCGCCCAGGCGCGCGCCAGGGGTCATGAGGTGCTGCTGGAGGTGCCCATGGAGCCCTTCGATTTTCCCGACAGTGATCCGGGGCCCCATACCTTGCGCGCCGGACAGGGCGAGGGGCCCAATCTCGACCGCCTGACCTGGGCGCTGACCCGCTTCACCGGCTATGCCGGAGTGACC
Organism: Pseudomonadota bacterium; assembly: GCA_048498895.1. Taxonomy (GTDB): domain Bacteria; phylum Pseudomonadota; class Alphaproteobacteria; order Micropepsales; family Micropepsaceae; genus Rhizomicrobium. Next base: position 871 of record JBEHXB010000125.1, on the reverse strand, counting down.
AACCTGATGGGCCAGCGGTTTCTTTCCGACAGCGATGCGCTTTCGCCGATGCTGACCTATCTGTCGCGGCACGGCCTCTATTTCTTCGACGACGGCAACGCCGTCCAGTCGGTCGCGCCGCTGGTCGCCGGCCAGATTGGTGCACCGCTGGTACAATCCAATGCTGCCATCGACACTATCCAGACGGCGTCGGAGATCGACCATCGTCTTTCCGATCTTGAGAATTCCGCCCGTGCGAATGGCAGCGCGACGGGCGCCGCGTTTCTCTATCCCGTCAGCCTGTCGCGCATCGCCGCCTGGGCGAAAGATCTCAAATCTCGGGGGTTTGTTCTGGTCCCCGTCTCGGCCATAGTGTCCCGGCAAAAGCAGTAGCGTGGTTCCTTTGCGCCCCGACCTCGCCGCACGGCGTAGTGCTCGGTCGCAAAATGTCCGCGCTCCCGTCATACGAGTTCTGGGACATGTCTTCTGATTCATCTTCTTCATCTTCCTGCGATCTGCCCTACCGGCCCTGCGTCGGAATCATGCTGTTCAACGACGACCGCAAGGTGTTCGTCGGCAAGCGCATCGACCAGACGGTGGAAGGCTGGCAAATGCCGCAGGGCGGCATCGACCCCGGCGAAACCCCGCGTCAGGCCGTGCTGCGCGAGCTTCTGGAAGAAGTGGGAACCGACAAGGCCGATATCATCGCCGAGATGGAACAGTGGCTCACCTATGATCTGCCGCCCCATCTGCGGGGCGTGGCCTTCCACGGCCGCTATCGCGGCCAGAAGCAGAAGTGGTTCGCGCTGCACTTCACCGGCAGCGATGCCGACATCAACCTGACGGCGCATGAGCCGGAATTCTCCGCCTTTCAGTGGGTGGGCATGGAAGA
>JBEHXB010000124.1:0-6969 GCA_048498895.1 Pseudomonadota bacterium | reverse complement strand
ACGAAACGGTGGCGCAACATCAGGTGCGGAAAATCCAGCATGAAGGGATGTGGCGGCACATAGGGACACTTGGTCATGAAGCACATGTCGCAGAGGGTGCAGGCCTCCACCACAGGCTTGAAGTCTTCCGACTTCAGATGCTCCACGTCTTCCTCGGGGCTGGAATCGATCAGGTCGAACAGCCGCGGGAAGGAATCGCACAGATTGAAGCAGCGCCGGCAGCCGTGGCAGATGTCGAAGACCCGGCGCATCTCCTCGTCCAGCTTCACCGGATCGGCGAAGTCGGGATTCTTCCAGTCGATGATCTGGCGGGTGGGGGCTTCGAGGCTGCCTTCACCGGTCATGCAGGACTCCAGGAAAACACGGACCCTCCTCCCCTCCGTGTGCGAAGCACACAGGAAGGGGAGGTGCCTGTAGCACGCAGAGCGCTTGCGCCTGTCGCGTGCGAAGGGCGGAGGGGTTACTTAACCGAGACTATCCAGCGCCTTCTGGAAGCGGCCGGCGTGCGACTTCTCGGCCTTGGCCAGGGTCTCGAACCAGTCGGCGATCTCATCGAAGCCTTCCTGGCGGGCGGTCTTGGCCATGCCCGGATACATGTCGGTGTATTCGTGGGTCTCACCCGCGATGGCGGCCTTCAGGTTGGAATCGGTGGCGCCGATGGGCTCGCCGGTCGCCGGATCGCCCACCTCTTCCAGATATTCCAGATGGCCATGGGCGTGGCCGGTCTCGCCTTCCGCGGTGGAGCGGAACACCGCGGCGACGTCATTGAAGCCTTCCACATCCGCCTTCTGCGCGAAGTAGAGATAGCGGCGATTGGCCTGACTTTCGCCGGCGAAGGCTTCCTTCAGGTTTTCCCAGGTCTTGGTGTTTGCGAGTGCAGGCATTTGGGGCCTCCTTGGTGTGAAACGCGTTGCATGGTCGCTCCGGCTGTCGCCTTCGTTCCATGTCGTCGATCAAGACTGGCGCTGCGGGCCGCCGCTGTCAACAGTTTAGAATCATTCTAAACTATGAGAATGACTCGCATCATGGAGAAACCTCCTGCGTCGGCAACTTTGCACGCCGATGGGGCTAGGACCGTTTCACCCGGACGACCACATCTACCCGATCCACCACCAGGCCTTCGGGCGGGACGGGAACATTGGAGACCTCGATCGTCTCTCCCGGAATGTCGATCAGCTGGCCATCCTCCTCCAGGAAGAAATGCTGGTGATCGTCGACATTGGTGTCGAAATAGCTGCGTCCTGCATCCACCACCACCTGGCGCAGAAGACCGGCCTCGGTGAACTGGTGCAGGGTATTGTAGACTGTGGCGAGTGACACTTTCACACCCGCGCTGCTGACTTCGTCATGCAGGCTTTCGGCCGTTACATGGCGGTCGCCATCGCGGAACAGCAGTCGGGCCAGGTCCAGCCGCTGGCGGGTAGGGCGCAGGCCGCACCCCTTCAGGCGCGCCAATGCGGCGCTGTGGCCGGGCGCGTCCTTGGCGGCTGGGCGCGTAAACCCTGTTCCTGGCTCCCTGGCCATGGCTCCGGTCCTCAAAAGCGGCCCGTTTCTTTCCAACGCCTATTCGCGCCGGATTGGCAGACCTGCTAAACTGACTACAAGATACTTGTTAGAACGTTTCTAATCAATAGGAGCGTTCCCAAGGTGACCGTTCAGGGCTTTTGCAGACTCCGGGCGGCTTTTGCGGTAGCCCCCCAAGACATCTTGGGTTAAAGCCCCCTCTTGGGCTGGGAGCCAGCAGAAAGTCGGGGTCTCCGGGTCGAGATTTCAGGGATACGGATCAGTGGACAAACTTTTGCGCAAATCCAGCTTCGATCTTGCCGGCCTTCTGGCCTGCGCCCGCGGCGAACTTTTCGGACCCGGCAACGCGCAGCTTCCTGCGCCTCCCATGCTGATGTTCGACCGCATCACCTCCATCACCGAGGATGGCGGCACCGACGGCAAGGGCGCCGTCGTGGCTGAGTTCGACATCCATCCGGATCTTTGGTTCTTCAAATGCCATTTCCTGGGCGATCCCGTCATGCCGGGCTGCCTGGGCCTGGATGCGCTGTGGCAGCTGGTCGGCTTCTTCCTGGGCTGGATGGGCGGGCCGGGCAAAGGCCGCGCGCTGGGTGTCGACGAAGTGAAATTCACCGGCATGGTGCTGCCCACCGCGAAGAAGGTCACTTACATCATCAACCTCAAGCGCGTGATCATGCGGAAGCTTTTCATGGGCGTGGCGGATGGCATCGTACAGGTGGACGGCAAGACCATCTATGAAGCCAAGGGCCTCAGGGTTGGCCTGTTCACCGAAGCGCTGGCGCCCGCCCAGCCGGCATCCGCCACCGCCTGACCCGCGGCCTTAAAGGATTGCCCAGAGGGTTATTATGAGAAGAGTGGTCGTAACCGGCCTCGGCATTGTCTCCTCCATCGGCAACAATGCCGACGAAGTCGTCGACAGCCTGCGCCATGGCCGGTCCGGTATCGTGACCGCGGACGATTATGTCCGCCTCGGCTTCCGCTCCCAGGTCCATGGCAGCCTGAAGATCAATCTGGACGAGGTGGTGGATCGACGCGCCCGCCGTTTCCAGGGCGACGGCGCGGGTTATTGCTGGGTGGCGATGAACCAGGCGATTGCCGATGCCGGGCTGGATCCGGGCCTGGTCTCCCATCCGCGCACCGGGCTGATCGTGGGCTCGGGCGGGCCCAGCACCAAGGCCATCGTGCAGGCGGCCGACATCACGCGCCAGAACAATTCGCCCAAGCGCGTCGGGCCTTTCGCCGTTCCCAAGGCGATGAGCTCGACCTGCAGCGCCAACCTCTCCACCTGGTTCAAGACCAAGGGCTACAACTATTCCATCTCCTCGGCCTGCTCGACCTCGGCCAACTGCATCGGCAATGCCTATGAGTTGATCCAGTGGGGCAAGCAGGACGTGATGTTCGCCGGCGGCGGCGAAGAGCTCGACTGGACGCTGTCGGAACTCTTCGACGCGATGGGCGCGATGTCGTCAAAGTTCAACGCCTCGCCGCAAAAAGCCAGCAGGGCCTATGACAGGAACCGCGACGGCTTCGTGATCTCCGGCGGCGGCGGCATCCTGGTGCTGGAAGAGCTGGAGCATGCCAGGCGCCGCAACGCCAGGATCCATGCCGAGATCGTCGGCTATGGCGCCACGGCCGACGGCGCCGACATGGTGGCGCCTTCCGGTGAGGGCGCGGTGCGCTGCATGCAGATGGCCCTTGAGAATGTGAAGGCGCCGATCGACTACATCAACCCGCATGCCACCTCCACGCCGGTGGGCGACGTGCCCGAGATCAACGCCATCAAGAAGGTGTTCGGTGAGAAGACGCCCTATATCAGCGCCACCAAGTCGCTGACCGGCCACAGCCAGGGCGCCGCGGGCGTGCATGAGGCGATCTACACGCTGCTGATGATGCGGCACAATTTCATCTGCGAAAGCGCCAACATCGAAGATCTCGATCCGGCCGTGGAAGGAGCCAATATCGTGCGCCACCGCATCGACAATGCGCGCATCGATACCGCCATCTCCAACAGCTTCGGATTTGGCGGCACCAATGCCTCGCTGGTGTTCCAGCGTTACCAGGATTGATGTGCCGATATGGAACAGAAAACGCCGCATGAGGCACTGATGTCAGAAACCGGGCCGGGACTGATGGCGGGCAAGCGTGGCCTGGTCATGGGGGTGGCCAACGACCATTCCATCGCCTGGGGCATCGCCCAGATCCTGTCCCATCACGGCGCCCGGCTGGCCTTCACCTATCAGGGCGACGCGCAGAAGAAGCGCCTGGCGCCGCTGGCCCAATCCATCGCCAGCACCATCATGCTGCCCGCCGATGTGGAAAGCGACGAACAGCTCGACGCCGCCTTCGCCGCGCTGGAAAAGGACTGGGGCACCATCGACTTTCTGGTGCACAGCCTGGCCTTCTCCGACCGCGACGAGCTCAAGGGGCGCTATGTCGACACCACCCGCGCCAATTTCATCAGGACGCTGGATATTTCCTGCTATTCCTTCACCGCTGTCGCACGCCGGGCCGCCCGGCTGATGCCGGCGGGCGGCGCGATGGTTACCCTGACCTATCTTGGGGCACAGCGGGTAATGCCCAACTACAATGTGATGGGCGTGGCCAAGGCCGCGCTGGAGGCATCGGTGCGCTATCTGGCCGCCGACCTGGGCCGCGACAATATCCGCGTTAACGCCGTCTCCGCCGGTCCCATGCGGACTTTGGCGGGCAGCGCGGTGGGCGATGCGCGCATGGTGTTCAAGTGGAACAAGTCCCATGCTCCGCTCAAGAAGTCCGTCGAGCTTAACCATGTGGGCGGCGCGGCACTGTATTTGCTTTCCGACCTGGCAGGTGGCGTCACCGGCGAAGTGCATTTCGTCGACGCCGGCTTCAACGTGATCGGCATGCCGCCGACCGCGGATCTGAAGGGGTGGACGCCGCCAGAGGGCCATGAAAATGGCCAGAAAACGAACGGCCAGGAGCAGCCCGATGGGAGAATCGATTCGTAAGGCGGTGAGCGGGGCGGCGATGGCCGTGCTGTTTATGGCAACACCCGTCCTGGCCGACTGGCGCCAACAGGCATCGCCCGCCGACATCGACCGCCTGGCGCAGCTTGCCACCATCCGCGCCGACGCCCTTCACGCCGCCGAAAGCTGGCGCGGCCAGGGCGATCTGGGCGCGCTGCGCCGGGTGATGGCGCCCGAAGGCCGCACCGTTCCCGCCCGTGCCATGCTTGGCAACTGGCGCTGCCGCGAGATGAAGCTGGGCGGCATTTCGCCCTACATGGTCTACAAGGACTGGTTCCGCTGCTCCATCCGTGCCGTCCATGGCGGCCTCATGTTCCGGAAGCTCACCGGCACCCAGCGCACCAGCGGCTTTCTTTATCCGCAGGACGGCGCGTGGATTTATCTGGGCGCCTCCAGCGCGAAGAACGAGCCCTGGCACAGCTATTCCGGCCGCGCGCCATCGCTGGGCGCCGCGGTGACGCCCGACGATCAGATCGGTGTCCTGGCGGGCATCGGCAACAACCATCTCAGGCTGGAAATCCCCGCCACGCAGGAATCGCTGCTCGACGTGATCGAGCTGGCCCGCTAGCCTCCGCGCCATGTGGCGCTTGCACCGGGAACGGCATCTGGTCTCGCGGATCGGCTGGCTGCGCGCCGCCGTGCTGGGTGCCAATGACGGCATTGTCTCCACCGCAAGCCTGATCGTGGGCGTGGCCGCGGGCAGCGCACCAAAGGCCACGATTCTCCTGGCGGGCGCCGCCGGGCTGGCGGCAGGGGCCATGTCGATGGCGGCGGGCGAATATGTTTCCGTCAGCTCCCAGGCCGACACCGAGAAAGCCGACCTGGACCGCGAGCGGGGCGAACTTGCCACCGATCCCGCCGCCGAGGAGCGCGAGCTGGCCGGCATTTACCGCAAGCGCGGCCTGGATCATGACCTGGCGCGCCGGGTGGCGCGCGAACTGATGGCGAAGGATGCGCTCACCGCCCATGCCCGCGACGAGTTGGGCATTTCCGAAATCGTCAGCGCCCGTCCGCTGCAGGCGGCCTTCACATCCGCGCTGACCTTCACGGCGGGGGCGATAATGCCGCTGCTGGCGGTGGTGCTCAGTCCTGCGGCGCTGGTCGTGCCTGTCGTGTTTGCGGCCTCGGTTGTCTATCTGGCGCTGCTCGGCGCGGTCGGCGCGCGGACCGGCGGGGCGGAAATCCTGAGGCCCACCATGCGCGTGACCTTCTGGGGCGTCGTCGCCATGGGCGTGACGGCGGGGATCGGGCTGCTGATCGGCAAGGTGGTCTAGGCGCGGTTCTTTTGCGTCGTGGGTTCGCCGGCCGTGCTCACGTACCTCTCGTACGCTCCGCGCGGCCTCCTGCCCACGCCGCAAAATCCCTCGCGCCTAGGGCTGCCCGCTAACGCCGCGCACCTCCATCGTTGATGGTGAGTGGCCGGCGCTGAAGCTGGTGGGATGGCAGGGCAGCTAACCAATTCGTGCCAATCGTCCGATTTGGGAGTAAATTGACGGAGGGTAAATCGGGGACTTGAGGGGCAGTGGCGGGCTGGATGCAGAATTTTCTGTTCACTTTGTTGGGCGGTGTTTTAACCCTGTTGGGTGGCATAGTTGCCGAATATGTTCGACATCGAATTTCGACGAGAAAACTTTGTCGAAGTATACGTACTCTATTGTTGGACGAGACTGAAAATCTTGCTGCGGTTTTCGACAGGCTGATTGCAAATCGGAAACAGGCTGGCAGTTTTAGACTCGCATACCTCACTGAAATCGCTTCTGTGCGGACCGGCTTTGATCGTAACCGTGATCAAATCATAACTAATCTGCCAGATGAATTGAGAAAGTCGGTTGGCGGCTTTTATCACAAGCTGAATATGGCCTGCGTCCTGGCGACTGGCGCAGAAAACTTATATCTCTCGAAATCAGACGATCAGTCGATAAAAGATTTTGTAAACATGGAGCGTGGAAATCTTCTAGCTGATTTCCACCAGCTAGAAGCGACGCTGCCGTCTATTCGAACTCAACTGACGACCTGGAAAGTTTAAACTCGCGCCCTCGTCGTTTTGGCACCCCCTGCTCATGTCATGGCCCACTTTACGTGGGCCATCCAGGGGCAAGATCTCGATATCCGATTTGAATCACTGGATGGCCCCGGGCAGGCCGGGCCATGACGATTGGTGCCAAGCCGTGCGCGTCAGACCCGCGCCTTGGCCGCCTGCGCGAAACGCTCGAACAGATAGTGCGAATCCATCGGCCCCGGCGACGCCTCGGGGTGATACTGCACCCCGAACACATCCTTGCCCTTCAGGGCGATGCCGCAATTGGTGCCGTCGAACAGCGAGACATGGGTCTCGGTCACGCCTTCGGGAAGCGTGTCGCGGTCCACGGTGAAGCCGTGGTTCATGGAGACGATCTCGACCTTGCCCGTTTGAAGATCCTTCACCGGGTGGTTGGCGCCG
>JBEHXB010000123.1:0-6989 GCA_048498895.1 Pseudomonadota bacterium | reverse complement strand
CTGGTGCCCCACAACAGGGCCGAGGAGAAGGTCGTCTATGATGCCGTCCTGGCGCTGAAGGGCAGGGAAGCGCGGGTTGACGGCCACGAAGGCTATATCGAACACAATCTGGGCGGCATCACCCTCAAGAAGCTGGAGAAGCTCACTGCCAACACGCCGGAGTTCAAGGCGGCCGCAAAGGTGCTCAAGGAACTCGTCGACCATCATGTCGAGGAGGAAGAACGCAACATCTGGTCCTTGGTGCGGCGGAATTTTTCCGCCGAAGACCGCGCGGCCATGAACCGCGATTTCCTGGCGGCCAAGAAGAAAGTCCGCGTCTGAGACCCGACAGGAACAGGAAGGCCATGCCCGGCGTTTGCCAGGGTGCAAGCCTGATGCGGGAAATGTTCGATGGCCAGGATGCTGCAGGCCTCATGCCGGTGTGGCGCGGTCCACTTCTCTGTGCGCAGCCACACACCCTATCCCTACCAGCTCTGTTATTGTTCCATCTGCCGCAAGACGGCGGGCGGCGGCGGCTACGCCATCAACCTGATGGGGGATGCGGCCAGCCTCAGGGTTCGCGGGGCCGCCGCGATGGCAATTTATCGCGCCCGCGTCGACGATGGCACGGGACACTGCCGCATCAGCAGCGGTCGGCGTCATTCCTGTACGCGCTGCGCCAGCGCACTGTGGCTGGCCGATCCTGAGTGGCCGGAGCTGGTGCATCCTTTCGCCTCGGCGGTCGACACACCACTGCCGGTGCCGCCGTCGCGGGTTCACATGATGCTGCGGTTCAAGCCGCGGTGGGTGGTGCCGCATTTCGGCCGTGGCGATGCGAGGTTCCGCGAATATCCCGAACTGTCCATCGAGCAATGGCATCGCCGCCGCGGCCTGTGGGAAGATTGAAGGAGACGAACGTGCAATCGACACTCGTCAGCAGAGCCGGGGAAAGCCGGATGTGGTTTGTGGTGCTGGACGCCGGCGAGGAGGCGAAACAGGCATTGGTGGACCTGGCCCGGAACGAAAATATCACCGCTGCCTCTTTTGTGGCGTTGGGGGCATTCGAGAAGGCGACCGTGGCCTATTTCGATTGGGCGGCCAGGCAGTACCGCCCCATTCCTATCGGCAGCCAAGTGGAGGTGATTAGCCTGACAGGCGACATCGTGCCGGATGCAAATGGCGCGCCGTCGCTGCACGCCCACACGGTGCTGGGTCTTGCCGACGGCCATACGCGCGGCGGGCATCTGGTGGAAGGGATCGTGCGTCCCACTCTGGAAATGACCGTCACCGAGACGCCGGGTCATCTGGTGCGCCGCCGCCGCCCGGAAATGAACCTGTCGCTGATACAGCGCGAACGGTAGGGCAACTGGATCGGCGGGAAGAGCGGTCGGCCACATCCTTTCGCCGCGCTATGGCACTGGCCGCCGGGAGAGCGGTGCAGGGTCCGGCCAGCCTGGTCAAGGTCCTGGGGCTTCGAACCTGAGGTTATTGCTGCGGCGCAGCAGCGGCCCGCTCTTTTGAAGCGCCGAGCTTGGTGACATGATCCCGCCGAACCAGAGGTCGGGGGCCACATGAATTGGCATCGGTGTGCGCTGCTCCTGGGTGCTGTTCTGTTTCCGGTGTCGGCTGTCGCCCAGGTGCAGCCTGCGCCCGCGCCCCATCCCACGCCCGATACGCCGCGCGCGGGCAGCGGTCTGCCGCGAACCCCCACCTATCTGGCAGTTGAAGGCCAGCCGATCGACAATCGCGCGCCGGAAAAGAAGGACGACCAGCCTCTGTTCCCGGAACAGACGCGCGCGCCCTATCACCATGCTGCCGATTTCACGGTCAGCGAGATGACGGGCGCCCTGCATGCGCCGTGGGCGGCGGCAGTGTTGCCGGACGGAGACGTGCTGGTGACGGAACGGCTGCCGGGCGCCATGCGCATCGTGGGCAGGGACGGATCGCTGTCGGCGCCGCTTGCGGGGCTGGACCAGTTGCATGTCACCACGCCCGAGACCGGCCTGCTGGACGTCGTGCTGGACCGTGACTTCGCCCGCAACAACATCATTTTCTTCACTTACTTTTCGTACGACGAGAAGATCGTGGGCAATACCGCCATCGCCCGGGCCGTGCTGGACCGCAAGGCGGGCGCGTTGCGCGATGTGAAGGTCCTGATGCAGACCTTGCCGCTGTTTCCCAACGACACCAATCTGGCGGCCGGCACCAAGAGCGGCGGGCGCATCGCGGTGGGCCGTGACGGCTATCTCTACGTTACGGTCGGCGACCGCGACAACGCCGGCACCCGGCCCTGGGGCGTGGCGCAGGTGCTGGACACCCATCTGGGCAAGGTCATCCGCATTACCAGGGACGGAAAGCCCGCCCCCGGCAATCCATTCGCCGGTAATACGATCGCCGAGCCCGGCATCAAGGCGCTGCCGGAGATCTGGGCCTATGGCCTGCGCAGTCCGGAAGGCCTGGCTTTCGCTCCCGACGGCGGCCTCTATGAGGTGGAGCACGGCCCGCGCGGCGGCGACGAACTGAACCTCATCCGGAAGGGCGCCAATTACGGCTGGCCCGTCATCACCCATGGCATCGACTATGCCGGCCGGCCCGTGGGGGACGGTTCCAGTGCCAAGCCGGGCATGGAACAGCCGGTCTATTACTGGTCGCCTTCCACGGCACCTTCGGGTCTGGCCTTCTATACCGGGGATTCGCCGGCCTGGAAGGACAGTGTGTTCGTCGGCATGCTGAACGGACGCATGCTGTCGCGCCTCACCCTGAAGAACGGCAAGGTGGTCAATGAGGAGGCGATGCTTACCGACCTGAAGAGCCGGATTCGCGATGTGCGGGTGGGGGCCGACGGGGCGGTCTATGTGCTGACGGACAGCGGCGGCACCGCCATCAGCGACAATACCCCGCCGACCTCACGGCTGCTGAAGTTGACGCCGCAATAGGTCATTGAAACAAAACACAATTCTGTCTCCAGCCAAGGCGCCGTTAATCCTTTATGGTGCGCCTTTCCACAAAATTAACCATCAGAATCCCAGGATTCAGTAGCCGAATCGCAGGATTGCGGCACGAGGGACTATGAAAAGGCTGTGGGCCGCGCTGCTTGCCGCGCCGTTGCTGAGCGGCTGCCTCACCGCGCCCGAAACGACACCCCAGGTTAAGGAGATAGCTCCCGCCGCGCTGGGATTGGGGGCACAGGCGGCGCCGCAGCCCGCAAGCGATTGGTGGAAAGCGTTTGGCGATCCCCAGGCAGATCGGCTGGCCGCGCGTCTGATGGCCGACAATCCCACGCTGGCTGCCGCGCTGGCGCGCATCCGGGGCGCCCAGGCCGACCTGTCAGCGGCGCGTGCCGACAGTTATCCGCAGGTGTCTCTGGACGGAGCGGCGCAACGGCGGCTGCTGTCGGATGCTTATGTGATCCCCAAGCCCTATGCGGGCAACTGGGTGTGGGACAGCAACATTGCGGCGAACCTGAACTGGTCGCTGGATTTCTGGGGCCGGCAGTCTGCCCTGATCGACAAGGCCCGCGGCACCGCCGAAGCCGCGGCGCTGGACGCCGAGGCGGCGCGCATGGCGCTGGCCGGCAGCTTCGCCCAGGCCTATGTGGGGCTGATCCTGGCCTGGCAGAATATCGACATCGTCCAACAGACGGTAAAGGAACGCCAGACCATCCTGGACCTTACCCGCAGCCGCGTCGACGCGGGGCTGGAAAACGAAGCCGCGCTGGAACAGGCCCGCTCGCTGCTGGCAATGGCTCGCATCGACGTGATGGCCTTCAGCGCGCAGCGCGACCGGCTGATACACGCGGTGGCGGCGCTGACGGGGCAGGGCGCTGCGGCCTACGCCGGCATCAGACGCCCAACCGCGAAGCTCGACGCGGTGCTGCCGCTTCCCGCGGCGCTGCCCGCCGATCTTCTGGCGCGCCGGCCCGACATTCTGGCAGCGCGAGCCCGCATTACGGCGGCAACGCGCGGTCGCGACGCCGCGCATGCCGACTTCTACCCCAACATCAACCTTGCCGCGACGCTGGGGCTGCAGTCGGTGGGACTGTCGAGCCTGTTCGGCGGCGACGCGCTGACGCTGGGCGCGGGGCCGGCGATCCATCTGCCAGTCTTCGATGCGGGCAGGATCCGGGCCCAATATGCCGATGCCACCGCCGAGCTGGACCTGGCGGTGGCCGACTATAATCAGGCGGTGCTGGCGGCGATCCGCCAAAGCGCCGACGCCTTGACCGATGTGAGGAGCCTTGAGCACCAGCGGGGCCAGCAGCAGACGGCACTCGACAGCGCCGATCACGCCTTCAGGCTGGCCGAGGAACGCTATCGCCTGGGCCTGTCGGGCCAGATTCCCATGCTCACAGCCGAGGCCACGCTGCTGGATGCGCGCCGTCAGATGGCCGCGCTGCGCGCCCGGACCGCGATCGGGCGTGTGACGCTTCTCCTGTCGGTGGGCGGGGGCATGCAATTGCCCGAGACCAGGACCGCGACGAATTCCCCAACACCTACCGCGCAAGCGAGCGCCAAGCCATGAGCGATCCTGCAATCCATGCCTCTTCGGCGCGGGCCGCCCGCCGGCGCGCCGGCCTGCTGGCGCTGGGCACTGTGGTTCTTCTGTGCGGATTGGCCTATGGCGCCTGGTGGCTTTTGGTGGGCCGGTTCCATGAGACGACCGACGACGCCTATGTGGCGGGCAACATCGTGGCCGTGACGGCGCGCGAGAACGCCACCGTGATGGCGCTGCATGTGGACAACACCCAGCAGGTCAGGCGCGGCCAGCTTCTGGTCGAGATGGACCCGGCCGTGGCGCAGGTGAGGATGCAGGCGGCGGAGGCAAGGCTGGCGGGAGCGGTGCGCGCCGTGCGCGGCAATTTCGCCGGGGCCGATACCTATCGCGCACAACTGACCCAGGCCGAGGTCACCCTGGCCCAGGCCAGCAGCGATTACGACCGCCGCAAGGCGGCGATGAGGGGTGCTGTCTCGGGCGAGGAACTGGCCCATGCCCGGGAGGCGATGGACGCCGCCCAGGCGGCGGTCAATGCCGCGCAGAGCGGCCTGGACCAGGCGCAGGCCGCCATATCGGGCACAGATGTCGCCCACAACCCCGCGGTACTGGCTGCGATCGCCGATCTCAAATCCGCTGCCCTTGTTCTGGCACACATGAAAGTGGTGGCACCGGTCGGCGGCATCGTTGCGCAGAGGACGGTGCAGGTGGGCCAGCGCGTCAGCGCCGGCACGCCCATGATGGCCGTCGTGCCACTGGACGCGGTATGGATCGACGCCAATTTCAAGGAGGTCCAGCTGTCGGATATGCGCGTGGGCCAGCCGGTAACGGTGACCGCCGACATTTACGGTCGCGCGGTGACCTATCACGGGCATGTCTCGGGATTCGGGGCAGGAACCGGCAGCGCCTTTGCCGTGCTGCCGCCGCAGAATGCCAGCGGCAACTGGATCAAGATCGTTCAGCGTGTGCCGGTTCGCATCGCGCTCGATCCCGAAGAAGTAAAGGCCCATCCCCTGCGTGTGGGCCTGTCGGTTTCGGTGGATGTGAATGTGCACGATACCTCCGGCCCGCTGGTTGCGGGCCTGCCCGCGCCGACCATGCGCGCCGACACCGGCGACGAAGCGGCTGCCTCCGTCGACGCCCTGGTGAAGAGGATTCTCGCCGAAAACGGTGTTGGGGCGCGGTGAGCGCCATAGGCATCATGACGCGCGAGGGCGCCGAATCCGGCCCGATGCAGGGCGCTGGCCTCTGGGTCGCGGCAACGGCGCTGGCGCTGGGCACCTTCATGCAGGTGCTGGATGCGACCATCGCCAATGTCTCGCTTCCCACCATCGCGGGCAATCTTGGCGCCTCCACCGACCAGGCGACCTGGGTGATTACCTCCTTCACCGTGGCCAACGGCATCGGAGTGCCGCTGACCGGATGGTTGATGAGCCGCTACGGTGTGGTCAGAACGTTCGTCGTCTCGGTGCTGGCCTTCACAGCCGCATCCTTTCTGTGCGGCATGGCCTGGAGCCTTGAGTCGCTCGTGTTCTTCCGAGCGCTTCAGGGTGCGGTGTCGGGGCCGATGATCCCGGGCTCCCAGGCGCTGATGCTGTCGATCTTTCCGCAGACACGCCGGGCGACCGCGTTGGGCATATGGTCGATTACCACGCTGGTGGCGCCCATCTGCGGGCCGCTTTTGGGCGGCTATATTTCGGACAACTGGCATTGGGGCTGGATATTCCTGATCAATGTGCCGGTCGGCGTGCTGGTCGGATTCGTATGCTGGACCATGCTGCGAACCCGCGAAACGCCGGTTCGCAAGCTGCCGATAGACACGACGGGACTGGCCCTTCTGATCGTTTGGGCCGGATCGCTGCAGGTGGTCCTGGATACGGGCAAGAATGCCGGTTGGTGGGATTCGCCGCATATCGTGGCGCTCTCCCTGATCGCCGCGATCGGATTCATCGCCTTTCTGATCTGGGAACTGACGGAAGATCATCCCATCGTCGACCTGTCGCTGTTCAAAAGCCGCAACTTCACCCTGGGCACGATCATCTTTTGCCTGGGCAACGGCGTTTTTTTTGCCAACATGATCCTGATGCCGCTGTGGCTGCAGACCCAGCTTGGCTATACGGCGACATGGGCGGGGCTGGTGTCGGCGCCGACCGGCGTCGTGGCGGTGCTGCTGACGCCCCTGGCTGCCGGTCTGATGGCGCGCGCAGACGCCCGCCTGGTCGCCTCCATCGCCTTCGCCGCCGCGGCCGCGTCCTATTTCCTGCGCGCGGGGCTCACAAACGATGCCAGTTTCATCGCCATCGCCATACCCCTTATGGTGCAGGGCGTTGCCTCGGCTTCCTTCTTCATCGCCGTCGTGATGATCACGCTGGACGCAATGCCCCAGGCGCGCATACCGGCTGCCTCCGGCCTGGCGAATTTCGTGCGTATCATCGCCTCGGGTTTTGCCGCATCCATCGTCACCACCCTGTGGGACAACCGCGAGACGCTGCACCAGAGCAGGCTGGCCGACGCCACCA
>JBEHXB010000122.1:0-6991 GCA_048498895.1 Pseudomonadota bacterium | reverse complement strand
TTGCGCGTGGTGTGTGCTTCGCGAAAAAGCGTATCCAGCGCGGCATCGCTGATTGCGTGATGCGGTTCGGATAGCCAGGCTTCAGGTTTGGGCTGGCTCATCGGGAGGATCAGACCGCTTCGACTGCTGTAACTTCCGGCACGTAGTGACGCAGCATGTTCTCGATGCCGTTCCTCAGCGTTATGGTGGAGGATGGGCAACCCGCACAGCTTCCCTGAAGGTGCAGCGAGACGACCCCGCTGGCACCGTCAAACCCGCGGAAAATGATGTCACCGCCGTCTTGCGCCACCGCGGGACGTACGCGCGTCTCGATCAGTTCCTTGATCTGATCGACAATCTCGGCATCGGACTCGCTGTAGTTCTCTTCGGCACCGGCTTCCTCGCCGCCGCCTTCCAGTAGTGGCAATCCTTGGGTGAAATGCTCCATTATCGCGCCCAGGATGGCTGGCTTCAGATGCTTCCAGTCGCCGTCGCGCTTTGTTACCGAAATGAAGTCGGCGCCGAAGAAAACGCGGCTGACCTCAGGCACCGCAAACAGGGCCATGGCCAAGGGCGAACGGCCAGCATTTTCAGCATTGGGGAAATCGGCGACCGCACCCTCGCCCATGACTTCACGGCCGGGGAGGAATTTCAGGGTAGCTGGATTGGGAGTGGATTCTGTCTGGATGAACATGGCGGCGCCTTGGATAACTTGGACTTCTAAATGAACCTTGGCGGTGTTCGCATCAAGGTCAGATGGGAATATAATTTCGTCCGGGTGAATTGACATTATTATTGTACCCGGCTATTATTTAGAATGGTCTACGTTGCGTTCTCCGGCTTTGAGCGACTGGCTTCCGGTACCCTGGCCGAAGCTTATGCAGCCTGCACACAAGCATCGGGTGCCCTGATCTTCGATACCGAAACCGGACGGATCGTGGATATCGATCCCCGCTTCCCGCCCGGTGGCGAGGCACCCAGGCCCGGCCGACCCAAACTGGGTGTGGTGGCTCGGGAAGTCACCCTTCTCCCCCGGCACTGGGACTGGCTTGCCAGCCAACCGGGCGGCGCCTCCGTGGCGTTACGCAAGCTGGTGGAAGAAGCCGGCGGCAATCCCAAAGCCCGGTCACGCGCACGCAAGGATGCCATTTACCGCCTGGCCACGGCGCTGGTGGGCGACGCCCCCGGCTATGAAGAGGCGATGCGCGCAATTTATGCAGGCACGCGGGAGGATTTCCTGGCCCAGATCGAGGCCTGGCCGCCGGACGTTCGAACTACCCTTGAAGAGATGGCTGCGGAGGCCTTTTCGTCAAAGGGCTGAAACAAGGCCCGTGCGCTCCCAGTCACTATAACGGGTCGGCTCGGGGCGGCTTTTGGTGGTTGCGCCGGACGGCCCTTCGCTGCGCTCCGGGTTGCCCGGCGCTTCGCGGGGCCAGCCTAGAAGTCGGAAACAATGCCCTTGCGCTCCCAGTCACCATAACGGGTCGGCTCGGGGCCCTTGGGTCCGCCCAATTCCGGCGGCAATTGCTTCTTAACTTGCCCATAGGCTTGCTGGGCCCGGCGCGCCTCCGCCTCGGCGGTAGCGCGCCTGGCAGCCTCGGCGATGCGGGCTGCGATCTGTTCAGGTGTGGATTCTTGATTGGCCATGGACAGAGCTTACATCTTTCGTATCGGGAGTGACAAAACCAATGAACACGCTTCGTACCGGTATCCTGATGGCGGCCCTGATGGGGCTGTTCATGGCGGTGGGCGCCCTGGTGGGCGGCTCCTCCGGGATGCTGATCGCCTTTTTCTTCGCTGCGGCGATGAACCTTTTCGCCTACTGGAATTCCGACAAGGTGCTGCTGTCGATGTACGGCGCGCGTCAAGTCGATGCCGGAACCGCCCCGGATCTTTACCGGCTTGTGGAGAGGCTGGCGCAACAGGCCGGGCTTCCCATGCCCAAAGTTTTCATCACCGACAATCCCCAGCCCAACGCTTTTGCCACAGGCCGCGATCCCGAACACGCCGCCGTCTGCGTCACCTCCGGCCTGATGGCGCAAGTCAGCCACGAGGAATTGGCAGGCGTGCTGGCGCATGAGTTGGGCCATGTGAAGCATCGCGACACCCTGATCATGACCATCACGGCGGTAATGGCGGGCGCCATCTCAATGCTGGCCAACTTCGCGTTCTTCATGGGCGGTCGCGACCGGAACAATCCGCTGGGCCTGGTGGGCATGTTGGTGGTTATGCTTGTTGCACCACTGGCCGCGGTGCTGGTGCAGGCCGCCATTTCGCGTTCGCGCGAGTATGAAGCAGACCGTGCCGGCGCCGAGATCAGTGGCCGTCCGCTGTGGCTGGCCAGCGCCCTTGGACGTATCGAAAAGGCGGCCCATCAAATTCCGAACTATCCGGCCGATGCCAATCCGGCGACGGCACACATGTTCATCATCAATCCGCTGAATGGCGCTCAGGGATTCAATGTATCCAGCCTGTTTGCCACCCATCCGGCGACGGCCGACCGCATCGCACGGCTGCGTGCCATGGCGGGCCAGCCGGTGGCGGCCATTCAATCCGGTCCCTGGGGCTGAATTGCCCGCTGAACTGTCTTAAACAGGCGCCATGACTGATGCACCCGAGTTTGTCGCCCGCGGGTTGGCCGCCCGGCGGGCGGCACTGGCCATGCTGTCGGGCGTGCTGGGCCGCGGGCGGAACCTGGATCACCAGTTCGATGCACTGGACGGTTTGGACGGGCGCGACGCCGGATTTGCCCGCGCGCTGGTCAGCCAGACGCTGCGTCACCTGGGCATGCTGGATGCGGTAATCCGCCATTTCGTGCCCAAACCATTGCCGCCGCACAAGGCCGGACCCGCCAGCGAGATTCTGTTGCTGGGCGCCTGCGAGCTTCTGGTGCTGAAGACCGCGCCGCATGCCGCGGTCAACGGCGCCAATGCCCTGGCGGCAAGGGACAGCAAGGCCGTGCATTTCAAGCCGCTGATCAATGCGGTGCTTCGCCGTCTCGCGCGCGAGGGCGAAAGCTTTGTTTCCAACCTGGATCGGGCGCGCGTGTCAGTGCCGGATTGGCTGTGGGGCCGCTGGAGCGCGCAGTACGGCGAAGAGATCACGCGCCGAATTGCGGTAGCACATTTGAAGGAGGCGCCCACTGATATTGTGCTGAAATCCGCGGACGCCCATTACCCCGAAAGCATGGCGCTGTTCGATGCCGTACGGCGTTTGATGCAGGACGGGCGCATCGAGGCGCTGCCCGGGTTCGCGGAAGGCGATTGGTGGGTGCAGGATGCTGCAGCCACTTTGCCCGCTCGTCTGTTGGGGGACGTGCGCGGCAGGAAGATCATCGACCTGTGTGCCGCGCCAGGCGGCAAGACCATGCAACTGGCGGCGATGGGCGCCGATGTGACGGCGGTGGAGATCGACCCGGCCCGGGCGGCGCGCATCCGGGAGAATCTCGCGCGGATGCATCTGGCCGCCACCATTGTCGAGGCCGACGCGCGGGAGGTGCAACTGACCGCACCGCTCGTGCTGGTGGATGCGCCCTGCACCGCCACCGGCACCATCCGCCGCCACCCCGACCTGCCCTGGATCAAGCAGGCGGGCGACGTCACCCATGCGGCGGCCATGGCCTATGAGATCCTGGACGCCGGCGCCGCCATGGTCGAGCCAGGCGGCCTGCTGGTCTTTGCGGTGTGCTCGCTCGAGCGCGAGGAGGGCGAGGAGCAGATCGCCGCCTTCCTGTACGCACATCCCGAATTTCACCGCGTACCGCTGACGAGCGACGATGTTTTTGCGCACGAGGAATGGATTACCCCTGAGGGCGATTTGCGCACGCTGCCGTATCAGCTGGACGGCATGGACGGCTTCTTTGCCGCGCGCCTCAGGCGATCAGAGCCTGCCTAAGGCATAGGCGACCGCCAGATAGACCTTGCCGGTATCGGCGGAGAGGAGCGTCGAGGTCAGCAGGCCGCCGCTGTCGCCTTCGCGCGCCCGATCCAAGAGCATCTCGAATTCGCTGATATAGGCGTCGGCGGCATCGTGGAACAGTTTGTCGTCGCGGTAGAGCGTCGTGATGCGGTCCACCGCGCCGGCATCGATGGTGCCGGCCAGGCGGCGCGCGAAGACGCTGCGATCGCCCATCAGATACTGTTTCCATTCCTCGGTACCGGGCAGCTGTTCGTCCAGCGCCGCGAGATTGATCGCCAGGTCCGACAGCGCCGCCTCCAGCGCCGCCAGCGAGGCAGCCTGGGCTCCGCCCGCCTTCAGCCGCGCGTCGTCGCCCTGTTCCGCCGCCGCCAGCAGAGTCTTCATCTCCCAGGTCTTGCCGTCGCTGCGCTCGCGTTTCTGGCGCGCGGTGAGCTTGCGGGCCAGGCCTCTCAGGCCTTCGCTTTCCGGTTCGGACCTGGCGGGCTCGGCCTCGGGGGTGGCCACGATGTTCAACTGCGGCTTGACCCCGGCCCGGGCATGCAGCGTGGCCATGGCGCGCGCCGAAATATCCAGAAGCTGTTCGGTTTCGCCTGCGATCAGCTGGCGCATGCGGCGGGCTTCTTCCTGGGCAAGGCCCGGCAGGCGGATCAGGTGGCGTTCGACATCCTCGGTCGTCTTGGCCAGGATGCCGCGAATCTTTCCGGCTTCGGCGCTCATTTCGCCGGCGGCGCGCAACAGGCGCTCGCACTCGGCCATCGCCTCGCCCACCAGAAGCCGCGCATCCTGCTTGGCCTGAGCCGCGCTTTCTCCGATCAGGGTCTGGGCGCCCGTGCCCGCTTCCTTCAGCGCTGCCGAAAGCTGCGCCAGCACGACGGCGGCAGCATCGCCCGCATCCTTCAGCCGCGCGGCCTCGCGGGCGAAGGCGCCGGTCAGCTGCTCGGCGCGGGTTGTGGCGCTGACCATCAGAAGTTCCAGTTGCCGGTCGGCATCGCCGGTCACCGCTTCACACTTGTGTGCTTCGGCGGCCAGCGCCGCCACCGCCTGTTCCAGGCCGCGGCGCTGCTGGGAGAGGGCGTTGTCCAGCCGCTCGCCTTCCTGCTCCAGCCTCTGCATCATCTCGGAAAGCTGGGCGCGCTGCTTTTCCTGGCGTGCCAGGACGAATTCGGCGCGAGAGGCCGCGCCGTCGGCCACTTCGGCGATCCGGGTCGCCTGGCGATCCAGCGCCACGGCGGCCTGGTGCGGCGCCTCGGCGGCGGTGGTGACGGCTGCGCGGAAGCCGGCGGCCTGCACGTCAAGCGACTGGGTCGCCATTTTCAGCGTGCCCTCCGCCGATTCCATCATCGACTTGAGCTGGGCGGCGCGGCCGGCGATTGTTTCACTGGCGCGGGCGGCGGCACCGACCAGGGTTTCGCCGATCGCCTCAACCCGCTGGTTCTCCTGGGCCAGGCGCGCGGCAATGATCTCGCCGGCGCGGGCGGCGGCGGCATTCAGGCTGTCGCCCAGGGCTTCGACCCGCTGGTTTTCCTGCGACATGCGCGCGGCGATCGTCTCGCTGGCGCGGGTGGCGGCGGCGTTGAGATTGTCGCCCAGGCCTTCCATGCGCTGGCTTTCCTGGGCCAGGCGCGAGGCGATGGATTGACCGCGCACCTCGGCACGGGCGCCCGCCGCGTCCAGGGTGGCGATCTGGCTTTCCAGAACCTGCTCCAGCGCGCGCATGCGCTGGGCGGCGGCGTCCAGCCCCGTGTTCAGGCTGTCGAGCTCGCGCCGGATAAAGCGGGCCAGCCGCGCGGCATTGCTGGCGGCGGCCTCATCGGCGGCAAACAGCCGGTCGGTGGCGGCCAGCAGGGACCGGGTCGCCTCATGCATGGCGGCGCTGCGCGCCAGCGTGGCGGCGACGGCCATGAACAGCACAGGTGGCAGGAGGGCGCCGGCAACAAACAGGGCGGCGCGGACGGGATCGAGCGCGGCCAGTCCCCGGGGACCCAGCCAGCCCCACAGGAAGGCGGCAAACACCCCCACCCAGAACAGGCTGGTGAGGAACGCCGCCGCCATGGCCACGGCGCCGAAGCGGGTGGGGCGGACACGGACAGCGGGGCCCTGGGCTTCAGGGGCGGCAGCGCCCGAGGGCGCACCGCTGGCGGCTTCGGTCTTGTCCAGCAAGACCGGCTGGTTCTGCCCGAATGTTCTTACCACGCCCTTGAGCCCATCTGCATCTCCGCCCGACTTAAGCATCATTCGCCGGGCCGTGCGAGCGTATCACACCATAATATGCCCGCATTAACGAGGTCTTAGCCGTGGGCAGGGCAAGATCGCGCCATGACCGACGACGACCCTCACCCCATCGATCTGACCCACCTGGCCCGCTATACCGGCGGCGAGCACACCCTCAATGCGGAGATCCTGCGCCTGTTCGACGGCCAGATCACGGCCATGGTCTCGGACCTGAAAGGGGTGCTGGCCCAGCGCGACGCCAAGCGCTGGCGGCAGATCGCCCACACCATCAAGGGCGCGGCCCGTGGCGTGGGCGCCTTCCGCATGGGCGAAGCGGCGGCGGCGGCCGAGCCTGTCGACCTGGTGATGCACGTCGACATGGCCGAGGCCGCCATCGCCCGGCTGATGCGCGAAGGCGACGCGGTGCAGGCCTTCATCGCCGATTACCTGGCGGTCGCCTGAACCCGGCCGAAGCCTGATTTCCCGCAGGGAACCAGCCAAGATCACACGCTTATCACATGTGCGGTCCGGCCCCTGCGGCTAGAGATTCGGGCATGACCAGCATCGCGCACAAACTTCGCAGCGCTGCATTCTACCTGGGGCGGCCGCCTTTCTGGGCCCATTTCGGGCATCGCGCGCTCGGCTACCTGCACTCCGCCCAGGATAGCCGGCCACAGCAGGACTATGCCGCGGGCTGGGCGCAGGCGCGGGCACAGCCGCTGGGCATGGTGCTGACCCATTTCGGCCTGACGCCCGACGGGATCGTGCCGCGCATGCCGATGGATGTGATGGCCGAGGCGCGCCATCGCGTGGCGGGCGCGCCGGTCCGCATGGGGGGGGGCGCCCATGTCGATCTTCTTTCTGCCGTCCCCCGGCTGACGGG
>JBEHXB010000121.1:0-6999 GCA_048498895.1 Pseudomonadota bacterium | reverse complement strand
GCACCAGTAGCGTCTGCATGCCGTAATAGGAGAAGCGTTCCCAGAATTCCGAGCCGCTCAGCCAGCCCAGTCCCGCCGGATGACCCAGAAATGCGGTATTGCCGCCTTTCACCATGCCAATCCCCTTGATCCGTCTTCAGATGGTGTCGTCCAGGCCGCGGCCGCCCGGCAGGGCCCGGTGATGCAGCAGGTCATAGCGCGTACCGCCCGGACCGGTCAGGATGGCCTGGTCCAGCCGCGGCCCGGCCGGCCCGGCATGGGAATAAATCTCAAGCGTGCCGTCTCCCCTGGGACCGGAGAGCGACAGGGTTGCCGAACTGGTCTGGCCAACTCCCGACATCCATGACCATGCATTGCCCTCGACCCCGGTCACGATGATGGGCGTTCCCAGTACCCGCCGGGCCAGGCCGTCGTGCTCCACCAGTTCGCGGGCCAGTCGCACCGCCGGGTCGTGACGATAGCCTTGATAAAGGAACCAGGCCCAATAGCCGCCCGCCAGAACCAGCGGCAGTGTCATCACCAGGATGATCGCAACGCAGCCCCACAGGCAGCCATTGCTGCGGCGCGGGGGATAAGATCGGTCGGGCATGGCCATGGCATAAGTAACCACGAGCCCCGGCTTGGCGCAAAGCGCGGCCCGGCGCTAAGCTCGCCGCCTCAACAGCGGTGATCCATGCCCATCGACTATGACGACATGATGCAGTCCGGCGCGACCGGCCTTGCGGCGCACTACGATGAAAAAGACGTGATGCTCTACGCCCTGGGCGTGGGCTTCATGCGTGATCCGCTCAACGAACAGGAACTGCCCTTCGCCTATGAAGGCGGCACGCTGAAGGTGGTGCCCACATTCGCCAGCGTCATCCCCCGCGGGGAGGCACCGCCCGAACGCCAGCGCATGCCGCGGAAATCGTCCCTCAATTTCGCATTGGTGGTGGATGGCGAACGGCGCATTACCTTCCACAAGCCGCTTCCTGCCAAGGGCACGGTGCTGGCCGACGAGCGCATCCTCGATATTCTGGACAAGGGCGAAGGTAGGGGCGCCGTCCTGATCCAGGAGCGGGTTGTGCGCGAGCAGAACAGCGGCGACAAGCTCTTCACCATCGTCTCGTCCATCTTCGCGCGCGGGGATGGCGGCTTCGGCGGCAAGCCGCAGGGCGGGCCGCAACTGCACGAAATTCCGGCCCGTGCGCCCGATCATGTCGCTGAGGTCGATACCCGCGCCGACCAGGCGTTCCTCTATGCGCTGTGCGGCGACCGCAATCCCTTGCATCGCGATCCGGCCATTGCCCGCGCGGTGGGCTTTCCCCGTCCTATCCTGCATGGGTTGTGCAGCTTTGGCACGGCCTGCCGCGCGGTGCTGTCGACTCTCGCCGCGTATCAGCCCGAACGGATCAAACAGTTCGATGTGCGCTTCTCCAAGCCGGTGTTCCCCGGCGAGACGCTGGTGGTTGAGATGTGGGCCGATGGCGGCACGATCTCGTGGCGCGCCGGCGTCAAGGAACGGCCCGGTATCATCGCGCTCAACAACGGGCTTTGCCGGCTTGACGGATGATCCGATAGAAGAGGCGGAGGCGCTGATCGCCGCTGGCCGTGCCGGCGAAGCCGTGGAAAACCTTCGCACACGCCTGGCGGCGGGACGCGGCGGGTTGCTGGCGCGGTTGACCCTGGTTCGCGCGCTGACCGCAATCGGTGAGGTTCAACAGGCGCTGGAAGAAGCGCGCGAGGCTGTGGCGCTGAATCCGGGCGTGGCGGCGGCGGTGCTGGCGCTCGGCGAGGCGCTCCTGGCGGCCGAATTTCTGCCCGCGGCAATCGCCGAATTGCAGCGGGCGCTGCGGCTGGACTGCGATCTGGACCTGGCGCGCCTGCGTCTGGCGGAAGCCTGGTTGAAGGCGGGTGAGGCGGAGCGCGCGCTCGAAATTCTGCAGAGGCTCGAGCCATCGCCCGAGTCCGGGATTCTGGATCGGCTGGCGCACACCATGTTGGCGGCAAAGCGTTCCGATGCCGGCTATGTGCGTCACTTGTTCGACCAGTTCGCCGGCGATTACGACCAGCGCATGATCGGCCAGCTGGGCTATGCGGGTCCGCGCATCCTGCTGGACATGGCCGCGCTGGTGATGCCCGCATTGGCGATGCCGAGGGGTAGGGATCTGGCCATCCTGGACCTGGGCTGTGGTACCGGTCTTGCGGGCGAGGCCTTCAGGCCTTTCGCGGCGCGGCTGGACGGTATCGATCTGTCGCCGCTGATGATCGAGAAGGCGCGTGCCCGTGGCATCTATGATCATCTGTCAGTGGCTGATCTGGAAGCCGCGCTGGCATCGGCGGGACCCGATTATGATCTGATCGTGGCGGCCGACACCTTCGTCTATCTGGGCGACCTGGGCCCGGTTTTTGCGGGCGCCGCCGCCCGGCTGGTGCCGGATGGTTTCCTGCTGTTCACCACCGAAGCGAAGGCGGGAGAGGGATTCGAACTGGGTCCCAAGCGGCGCTGGCGGCACAGCGAAGCGTATCTGCGCCAATGCGCCGAAAAGGCGGGACTTGAGGTGGCCGGTTTGGTGGCCGCAACGCCGCGCCATGAAGCGGGCCGGCCCGTTGAAGGATTCGCGGTGGCCCTCAGGCGCTAAAAAAGGTGCAATCCGGGCACCTTTCCACTGCGTGCGCGTTTCATCACCGGAACAATAAAATGGTGCGGGGGACTGCCTTGGCCCTGGTCGTGTTCGACAATCTCGCCGCGCTGAGACAGCGACCCGTCTTGCATATTCGCGCGGTGCTGAATCAGTTCACCCTGGTGGGCGCGATTACCCTGGCCGCCGCCGCGCTGGCGGCCGGCACCATCATCGTAAACGGACTTTCCGAAAATGCATTTCGCCTTGCCGGCCAGATGTGCTGGCGCTTCGCCAGCATTGTCTTCTTTGCCGTGCTGGCAGCCTGTCCCATCGGCCGGTTGACGGGGCGCTTCATGCCCGCCGCCCGGATTCTGGAAGACAGCACGCCCGACCTGATCTGGGGCTTCTGCGCCAGCTATGGCATCTATCTTCTGGTCATCTTGCTGCCCAATGCCATCCAGCTATCGATGGGCGCACTTCTGTTCGTGCTTTTCGGCGCGCTCGTCATCTCGGTCATGGCACTGGCGGCAAAGCCCCTGCGCCTTTTTCGCGGTGGTGCTCCATTGATCGGACTGAGGGTGAGACGCAGCCTGCTCGCCACCGCGATGATTTATTTCTGGCTGTCTTATTCGCTGATGGCGCTGGAGCACATCTCCGGACCGCATCGGCCCGATGCATATTACGGCATCAGCCTGCTCTTGATGCTTTTCGGCCTGCTGCTGCGTTTCGCCGATCGCTGGGTCGGGCCGGCGGAAGAATGCTGCGACAGCAGGGCGGCCTGATTTGCGCTGACATGTTTCTGACGCCTGGCTGCCCCAAAGATGATGCAGTTGGGTGCTGGTCTGGCCATGTCATCCATGTATGAATTGTATCAAACAACTGAAGGGATGGTTGCGTGGTCCGGAAATTTCTGCCGGCCTTGATGCTGTTGCTGACACCGCAACATGTGCTTGCCCAGGCTACGTGCATCGCGCCGGTCCCGCCGCCGCCGCTCAAGGGTGCCGAGGCCTCGCCCGAACAACTGCGCGCGGCCATCGCCCAGGCGCGCGATTTCATAGGCCGGGCCAATCTTTACGAAAACTGTCTCCGGCAGGAGCTTCAGGCTGCCCAGGACCGCGCCGCCGCCGACGGTTCGGCCATGGATACGGCAGTGGACAGGCAGACCGAGATCCGCATTGCCGCCAACCGCCGTCTCAAGGACAAGGTTTCCAGCGACGCCGCCAGCGCCCTGGACGCCTACAAGAAAGCCCACCCGAGATGAAGCCTGTTGCAGGCGAATCACTTATGCTGCCGCCATGTCGGAAGTGGCCCAGCGTCCTGCCCAAGCGTCTCTGAGGCCCCGCCGTGTGCGCGATGCCAGCCGCGCGGCGTCGCGTTCGGCAATCCTTGCGGCGGCCCGCCGGGTGGCCGCGCGGGACGGCGCCCGCGACCTGTCGCTCCGCGGCGTGGCGGCCGAGGCGGGTTTTGCTCCCGCCGCGCTCTATGGCTATTTCCGCAACAAGGACGAATTGCTGCTGGCCCTGGCGGCCGATGACCTGACGGTCCTGGCGCGGGCCATGCGGGATGCGGGTCCCTCGGGCCTGGCCGGCGCCGGGGCGGTGGCACTGGACCTGCTGAGGGGGGCGGAAACGATGGCCGCGGCTTCGGCTGCACTCGCCAGTGCGCCTCATGAGGCTGGCCCGAAAGATGTTGGCAAGCTGGCCGAAGCCGAACGCCTGTTCAACGGTCGGCTGATCGCTGTCCTCAAGGCGCTGTCGGATGCGGGTGGACTTCCCACCGGCAGCCGCGAAAGCCAATGCGATGTGGTGCTGGTGGCCGCCTCGCTGGCCGGGCTTGCGCTACTGGCGCGCTCGGGACGGCTTGGCGCCCTGGGCTTTTCCCCCGAAGAGATGATCGCCCGGCTGGACACCCGCTTCGGCGGAGGCTGATCTCAGCCCGCCCGCCTTTTCAGGCGATGTGCTCGAACAGGATTGTGGCGCCGATCAGGATCAGAACCACGCCGCCCACCGCCTCGGCATGCTTGCCGAAGCGCGCGCCCAGCCGGTGGCCGGCCATCACGCCGATGGTGGTCATGGTGAAGGTTGCCGCACCGATCGCCAGCGCATTGACGAGGATGTTGGCGCCGATCAGCGCCAGGGTCACGCCCACCGCCAACGCGTCGATGCTGGTGCCCACTGCGGTCACGGCCAGCACCCGGAAGGAATGATTCCGCGGTTTCTGCGTTTCCTCGTCTCGCAGGAAACTGTCCCGGATCATCTTGGCGCCGATGCCCGCCAGCAGCACGAACGCAACCCAATGGTCGAAGGCAGCGATGTAACCGCTGGCGGCGCGGCCCGCCGCCCATCCGATCAGGGGCGTGGCGCCTTCGATACTGCCGAAGATCAGCCCGGTCCTGAACGCCTCGCGCCATTGCGGCCTGTCCAGCGCCGTGCCTTTGGCCACCGCCGCGGCGAAGGCGTCGGTGGACATGGACAGGGCGACCAGGAGAATGGAAAGCGGATTCATGTCGGTGGGCTTCTAGCAGAAAGCCTGCCGCTCCGCGCTATTTTCCCGCGGCGTTGCGGACCGCAAAACTGGCGGTGACGCTCCGGCCGTCGGCGAAGCTCAGCGTTACCGGCACGCTGGCGCCCGCTTTCATCTGCGGCGTGCTGTGCATGCACATCAAATGATAGCCGCCCGGCGCGAATTTCACTTCATTGCCGGGCGCGACGTCGACGCTTTCCACATGCTCCATCATCGCCATGCCGCCATGGTCCATGCTCCTGTGCAGTGCCAGTGCGCCGCAGGCCGGGCTTTTGGCGCCGGTCAGGGTGATGGTCTTGTCGCTATCGTTGCGCAAGGTGAAATAGCCGCCGGAAGGCACGGCCGAGGGCAGGGCGCGAAACCACCCGCCCGTGACAACCGGCGGCGCGGCCTGGGCGGCGCCGGGGGCCAGCAGCGTTGTGACGGCCAGAACGAGAATAAGCCTGAAGGTTTCTCTGCGCATGTCAGTGCTCCATTATTGTTACCTGGGCTGCCAGTGGGTGGTTGGTGACGAGAAAGGCGGGGCCGAACCGCGGCAACGGCAGCAAGGAAACGCCGCTCCCGTCCAGGGTTTCCTCCAGCGTCTGGACGCCGCGATAACGCAGGGCGTCGATCGCCTGGCTTGGCGGCGAAAAACGGTCGATCGGGCGACGTTCCTCATCGCGCATAGTTCACCTCCATCACGAAGGTCCGCTGCGGAAAAGGATGGAACAGGAAATATTTGTCGTTGTTCAGGTTGTCGACGCCGGCCGAAAGCGTCCAGTTATCATCGACTTTGACCTGCGCGCGGGCATCCATCACAAAATAGCCGGCAAAGCCCTGCCAGCTGTTGGACACCGGATCGGAATTGTCGATCGTGCCGAAGCTGCGGTCGCTGTAACGCGCGCCCAGGGTGAACGCCCACCGGTCGATGCGATAGGTCGCCACCGCATTGGCGCGCCACTTGGGAAGCTGCGGTATGAACTTGTTCACCGCCCTGGCATAGGCCGGATCGCTGGTGATGCGCCCGTCGGCATAGGTCAGCGAACCCATCAGCTCCAGCCCGGCGATCATCACATCGTTCTGGTCCGCATAGAGCTCAAAGCCCCTGACGCGCGTGTGATCGACATTCTGCACAAAGCTGTAGAGTGCGGTCGATCCGGCGACCAGTGGCGCGGACTGGGACAGCAGCGCGTCGCTGATGTCTTCCTGGTAGATCGACAGGCGCATCATCCCGTCTGGGGTGCGCCGCTGCGCCGACAGCTCGAATGTGTTGGCGTGCTCGGGCTTGAGATCGGGATTGGGCACCGACAGGAAGGTGCCGGTGGTGACGACCTGGTACAACTCTGTCACCGTGGGCATGCGATAGGCCCCGCCCCAGCTTGCCGTCAGTGCCCAGGGGGCCGACACCTGCCAGGCCAGCGAGACCTTCGGCGAGAGGGCCCGGGCGGTCAGGCCGGGTTGCGCCACATTCAGCGCCGGCGAAGCCGAAAAGTTCGCGCCGTCATAGGCTCGCCACTCCTCCAGGCGCGCGCCCAGCGCCGCTTTCAGGTCGGGCAGGAGAGTCCAGACGTCCTGTAGCCACAGCGCATTGGTGGCGGTGCGGCCATGGGCGGACGACGACAGGGCGCCCACCCCGCCATTGATCCAGTTGGCGGTGGCGAATTTGCGCTGGGACAGGGATTCCTCGTCGCGATGCAAGCCGAACGAGATGTCATGGTCGGTGAAGCCGCGCCATTCGCCGCTGGCATCCAGCGTGTACCAGCCGGTGCCGGTCAGCCGGTTGATGCTGCCCGCGCCGCCGGCCGCCGCGCCGGGCAGCGCCGTGCCGGGCACCCGCTGGTTGTCATAAAGATAGGCATAGCTGCTGGCCACCAGCGACCAGGCGAAGTCG
>JBEHXB010000120.1:0-7024 GCA_048498895.1 Pseudomonadota bacterium | reverse complement strand
GCCAGCATGCCGATCGCCTTTTCCAGCTTGGTGCCGCGGCGCACAGCCGACAGGGCCACGCCCTGATTGACCGCATCCACCATGACGGGTTCATCGTCAGGCAGCTGGATGTCGAAGGGCCGGCCGAGTGCCGCTTCCGCCGCCTTGCGGCTCAGCAGGCTCTGGCGGATCGGCGTCACCCTGTTGCAGACCAGGGTCAGCGGCAAATGGTTCAGCCCACGTTGGGCGATCAGGTCCAGCTGGCGGCGCGTCAGATGGACGTGCAGTACTGACAGGTTGGTCACGAGCAGGATGCGATCGGCCAGTTGCAACGCCTGATCGGTCCAGGCGGTCCACACGGGCGGCAAATCGATGATGGTCAGCGAAAAGTCACGGCGCAATCCCCGGATCAGCGTCTGCACCAGCGACGGTGTCAGCATGTCCAGCCCCAGCGTGTCACGTGGTGCCGCCAGAACCCGCGCGCCTGACCCATGCGACGCCAGCGCGGTGGCGAACTGGGTATCGGCCAGCAGATCGCCCACCGCCAGGCAGTCTGAGATGGTCAGAGCCTCCGCGAGATCGAAATACAGCGCGGCGGATCCAGACTGCAGGTCCAGATCAGCGAAGCAGACGCGGTCGGCGCCGTGGGACTGGGCAAGCTGCATCACCGCCTGTACCCCCAGGCTGGTAGCGCCAACACCACCCCCCGCTTTCAGCAACGCCACAACCTGCCCGGACGGCGCCGCGGGCGCTTGCATCACAGACGCCGACAACCGTTCCAGCGCCAGGGCCAGCGCCCCCTCGCCCGCCGGCGCCCGCAGGACGGTCGCGCCGGTGTCTGCCAGCAAGCTTGCGGCCGGTGTGTTAAAGTTATGCAGCAGGACCAGAACGCGCCGGAGGGGCAACAACAACTGCAGTCTCTGTATTGCCCGCGATACCGAGTCCGGCAAGTTTGCATCCACGGCGGCAATCAGGATGTGGTGATGCCGCGATGTGAGGTTCGGCCAGTCCAGCAGCGTCTCGAATTTGAAGACAGGAAACAGGCTTCCAAGAGCAGACACCTGGCCCGGCGCTACAGCCCCATCCACGATTCCGACCTGGATTGCAGTACCGGCATTGCGGCTCTCCGCGGGGCTGGAAACGTCCGGCATGACAGACAATACGCCCATGGCCATGCCCGCTTACGGACCCGCCGCGGGCGCGGGGGGCGCCATCGCGTTGCCCGCATTATTGGCGCCGGCTCCGCCTGTCGCCGCATAACCGGACGCGGTCATGGTAGTGGGCTGGATGACATTGTTGTTCTGGTATCGGCTCTGCGCCAGCGCGGCGCGCGCACCATCGGCCCCAGGGGCGGGCGTGCCGGCATAGCGCGCATCCGGCTCCGCGATCTGCGCCGCCAGGTCCTGGCGAAGCGCCACACCGAAATCCGGTGACATGAAAAGTTCACTCTGGGTGCAGCCCCCCAGGAAAAGAGCCGGGGCCAGGACCAGGCATCGCATCAGGCGCATTTTTGTCCTTTCAGTAGAGAACATGGCCGAAGGCGCCATCGACACCGCCCTTGCCGGGATTGTTCAGCAGCGCGCGATCTTCAGGTTTGAGGCTGCCCGGCCCTCCGCGCTGCGCGCCCAGCAGGAACAGTTCAAAGTCGGAGGGCGGCACGAAGTGATCGGCCGCCGTGGCCACCGCCGCGCGGCGCGGCGTTACAAGGTGCGGCGTGACCACGATCACCAGTTCGGTCTGGTCGCGCTGGAATCCGGTGGAGCGGAACAGGCTGCCGATGACCGGCAGGTCGCCAATGAAGGGAAACTGACGGATGCTGTTCTGATAGTTGTCCGACAGAAGTCCGGCGATCGTGAAGGATTCGCCGTCGCGCAGCTCCACGGTGGTGTGCGCGCGGCGCACCTTGATGCCGGGCACCGAAATCACCCCGAGTCGCACCGATGTTGTGGGATCGATGCTGGAGACTTCCGGATTGACCACCATATTGATCAGGCCGTCCTGCAGCAGTGTGGGCGTAAAGGCGAGCGAGATGCCGAACTGCTTGAATTCCACCGTGATGGTGGGCGCGATCGTGCCCGTCCCGACACTGGTCTGGGCGACCGGGATGGGAAATTCCCCGCCGGCCAGGAAGTTGGCAGTATCGCCGGACATCGTAACCAGCGTGGGTTCGGCCAGGGTCTTGACCAGCCCCTTTGTCTCCAGCGCATCAAACAAAAAGGACAAATCGCCGCCGCCGACATTCCAAAGCAGTGAGGCGGTGCCAAAACTCTGCAACATGGTCTGGGCGCTGTTGACCAGGGTATCGCCTGTCGTGACCGCGACTTGGGGGCTGGTGGTGGTGGGCGTCTGCTGAACGTTCAGCCGCAGGTCCTTGGCGGTCGTGCGCTGCATCTCCACGAAGCGAACCGACAGCATCACCTGCTGGGTACCCTGCACCGACATCATGTTGACGACCTTGCCGGGATCATAGGTTTCGGCCAGGGTCAGGATCTGCTTCAGGGCCGCCGGGCTGCCGACCGTGCCGGACAGGACCAGTGACTGGTTGGCGGCGCTGACCGCAACCCTCGTCTCTGCTGGCAGAAGCTCGTGCAGCCGGCTCTTGAACCCGTCCATATCGGGCGAAACCAGCACGTCGGCGGAGTGGAGTATCTGGTGTTTCGCGCCATATACGGTGAGCACAGTGCTGCCCAGGCCCTTGCCAACCAGATAGATCGCCCGTGGACTGAGCGGCCTGACATCTGCGATCTTGGGATCGGCGATCATGACATCGGAATAGGTTCCCGGCAGTTCGATCACGCGGGACTTGCCCATGGCAACGGTGGTTTGGCCGTCCGAACCGGCCGGCACGTCGGCCGCCGACGCCGCGACGGAGGTGAGGCATACTGAAAGCAGGCACATCGGCACCATCGCCAATGTCATTCGCATCGCGCGCTGCGGGAATATCGTGCGAAAACCCCATCCGGCTTTCATTTCATCGCTCCCTTGTCGAAGGAGAAGAAACTCACATCGGTGCCGCGCACGATGCGGATCCGTGGGGCGCGGCGGTGCGCCGGCTGGCCACGCCCGGCAAGATCGCTTACCCGCAGATCCTGGCGCTTCACCATGGCCTCGTCGTCAGGTGCGCGCAGCGACAGGGAGACGGTACCCACCGATTGGCCAAGGGATATGCCCTGTGCCTCGGCCGGTGTGACTTCCACGGTGATGGACTTGGCGACCACAGGTTTGTCTGTGCCCTGGTCGTCAACCTGATCCACGCCCAGCACCCGTACATTCTCGGCCAGCACCTGGGCGATGCCGCTGTTCTGGTCATTGCCGGTGGTGTGGGTGAGCAGGACATCGACACGGTCGCCCGGCAAAACAAAACCGCCGACTCCGGCCACATCGTTGGAGCGCAGACTGACTGCGCGCATGCCCGGCGCGACGGAGACAGACAGGCTGGCGCGACCGCCAGGTCCGCTGATTGCCGCCGGCAGCACCGGCTCATTGGGCGCCAGCGCACGCAAGATCACCCGCGTCTTTTCGGAATCGCCTCCCAACTCGCGAATATTGTGGAAGGCGCCGGCCGGAACGGCGTCCGGGGGAAAATTGGCAAGCTTCAGCATGTCGGGGCGAAGCGGCGTGCCGCGCGACAGGGGTCGGGCCGCGACAACAACTGAAACCAGGCCCCTTGTCTGGGGCTGGGCGGCGGCCGGCTGGCGCGTACCCTGGACATAGGAGTGCGCCAGAAGGACCGACAGCAGCCCCAGAAACACGGCGACCGCCGATATGGCAATGGTTCGAAGCGAAACCGACAAGCCTGCCCCCTTCCCGGGTACGGCGTACCCGGGTTCCAATGCTTCCTGAAAGAATGGCGTTAGACGGATGGACGATGCGACGACACGCACCGTCCATTCCGGTGATGATTAAGGCGTGGTGATACGGGTCGCGGCGGAGGTCAGCGCGCCGGCGATGGCAGTGCCGAGCGAGGTCGCTGCGGTCGCAATGGCCGCACCTACAATCGCCAGGATAAGCGCATATTCGGCGGCAGAGGCGCCGCACTCATCGGACAGGAACGAACGCACGAGAATACGCATGGAGGACACCCCTTGATTGACAACGCGCAATCCTCCCGCAGTGCGCGCATTTTCTTCGTCCCGATTTGAACAGGCTAAATGGACGCGAAGCCTGATTTTGGCATTAAGGATAACGAGCAAGCATAACGCGCGCGACGCAACACGTGGATATCAGGTGGTGTTGTCGGCAAGCAGCCTCGGCTTCTGCAGCGTCTGGGCGATCTTCTGAAAAATCGACACCAGGTCGGCAATGTCGTTGGCCGCCGCACTGCATGCGTTGCTGCCGCCCGCATTGTCCGAGAAGAACTTCGCGGGGTCCGAAGCGATTTGTTGCATGGTGCTGCAGGCGGAGATCGAAGGCTTGTCGGTGCTGCAGCTGTCGCCGGCGGACACGCTGGCGCCATAGGCGATGGAATAGACCCAGGTGTTCGCCGCTGCTGCTTCCTTTGCCGCCGCGATAGCCTGATGGCACTCGTTGGTCGCCCGACCGGGGGGCATGTTGTTCTTGGACGCGTTGGCGTCGCCGTCGCTGAGGAAGACGATCACGTTCTGCATGCCCGGCTTGGCTGTCGCCACCAGCGCAGACTGGGCCTGGCTGATGGCATCCGCATAAAATGTGCTTACACCGCCGACGGCGCTGATGCCGCCACGGCAGCTGCCGTCACCGCCCCCGGCCGCCAGCGCCAGATCGGAGCTGGTGTTCAGCCCCTTGGCATCGTCCGACGCGCGGAAATCGCTTGAGGCGGCCACCACCTGATAGACGGGATTTTTGTTATAGGCGACGACGCGCGGGCTGGTCCCGGAACTGCAGTCATAGTCGTATTTGGCCTGGTTCGCCTGCAGGCCCGGAAACACCATCAGGCCGACCTGATCCACCGACGGCGAAAGTTCGCCCAGCAGCGTGCGCACCCCCGCCAGCGCGCAGCCCAGGCGCGTCGCGTTATTGAGCGAACAGTTGTAATCGCGATTGTTCATGGACGCGGTGGTGTCCAGCACAAGCATGACGTTCAACGGCATCGGCTTGCCGCCCGCTGCGCCCGCCGTCGCCGTCGCGGCGATTGGAATGGAGGAAAGTCCGAACAGCCGGGTGAAATAGGTCTGAACGGCGGTTTGCTGGCGCACCACGATTCCGTTTGCGGGCGTCGGGCCCACACAGGGCGCACCGGTCGACTTGAAGCAGCGCAGCTGCGGATAACCGGCCGCCAGGGTCACAGTGAGATCGAGAACCTTGTTGTGGCCGCGCGCGCCATAGGCCGCAACGGTCGCGGCGGGATCGGTGCCCGTGGCGATATCCTGGGCGCCAGCCAGCGCCGCGGCATCGGTGGAAGCCTGCAGGGATTGGCGCGCCGCCAGCACATGACCGATGTCCACCGCCAGCCCCACGCTACCGACGACCGGCACCAGAAGCAGCGCGGTGACCGCCGCCGAAACGCCGGACCGCCCGCGCCAGAAGACGCGCAGCAGCGCCGCCGCCTTCTGCAGGGGCCGTATCATTCCACCCGCTCTGTAGTTTGCGAACTCAGCACGCAGTTCGGTGCGAAGTTGAACGCCACCACCTGAAGATCGCAGGGCGCCGAGGCGGTCACGCTTACGGTCTGGCCCGCGGCTGCGCCCAGTGCGGCCTGGCACGTCGCATCGTTGTTGCAAGGCGCTCCATTGACCGCAACCGCAATGGTCGGCGCCGGGGCCGGCAGGTTGGCCGTGACGCTGCGGAACGCCGCTACGCCATCAGTCCAGGGCGTGGCACTGCCCCGGCTGATTGCGAAAATGCGTGCGCCGGCCTGGACGCCGGCGGACAGCTCGACCTTGTTGTTCAGGACGAGGCCGAATTTCACGATGCCCATCAACACGACCGCGAACAGCGGCAGCACTAGCGCAAATTCCGCGGCGGCGTTGCCGGCGCGCCCCATGCTCAAGGCACGCAGCACCCCGACATGGCGGCGCCACGGTTGTGTGCTGACGAACACGATAGTACCCCCAAGAATGTTGCCATTGCAGACAACTGACCACGGCATGATCCTAAAAAGTCCGTGGGCTGAGCAATACCCAACGCTGGGGCATCAAGGCCTTGCGGCGCAAGCCGTGTATGGAATCATACATACCGACGACTCCTTGAGTGTTTAGAATCAAACAAGTGATTCGGGCGAGAGGGGCGAATGACCCTTGCAGGAAGCGTGCGCTTGGGCGCCGCGCTTATAGCGACTGTCGCGTGGCTCGGACTCCCGGGCCCGGCTCTAGCGCAGAGTCCGGCGCCATCGAAGAATGCCTCTCTGGCAGCGCGGGTCGACGCGCTGGCGGCACAGGTCAGGCAGCAGGAAGCGCGCCTCAAGGCCCAGGAGCTTGAACTGGCGGCGGCCCGCGCGGCCCTGTCCCAGGCCCAATACCAGGTCCAGGGCCAATACCAGGCCCGCGCCACCCGGACCGCGAGCGCCGCATCCGGCGGCAAGCCGCCGGTAACCACCCCAGTCGGCGAGGCACCTGCGCCAGAAACGCAACCGCCGCAAGTGATCCAGAGCCTGCCGGAGGGTCTGTCGGTTCTTACTACGGCCGGGCACTTCGTCCTCACCCCGTCGCTGGAATACACCCAGACGACCAGCGAGCGGCTGGTCTATCGCGGAATCGTGCTGGTGCCGGGCATCAATATCGGCGCGGTCGATGCCTCCACCGACGACCGCAACATCTTCAGCAGCGTGGCGGATCTGCGCTTCGGACTTACTGATCGGCTGGAAATGGAAGTGCGCGCGCCCTTCGTCTACTCCGACGATCGCGCCACCATCCTGTCCCAGGGGCCCAGCGGCAGCGCCACCCAGAGCATCTATCTACAGAACAGCGGGATCGGTGATGTCGAGTTGGCGGCCCGCTATCAACTGAATGGCGGCGCCGACGACTGGCCGATTTTCCTGGGCAATGTACGGGTCAAGTCGGACACCGGCGTCGGCCCCTATGACATCAAGCGCCACTTCCTGGGCGATGCCCGCGGCATCGCGCTTGAT
>JBEHXB010000119.1:0-7078 GCA_048498895.1 Pseudomonadota bacterium | reverse complement strand
GATCCTGCAGGTTGCGGCCTACCCCTTCGAGCGCATGGGCGACGGGAATGCCCATCTCGTTCAGCCATGCGCCCGGCCCCACCCCCGACCGTTGCAGGATTTCCGGCGAGCCGATGGCGCCCCCCGACAGGATCACCTCGCCCCGGGCGCGGGCCGTCACCATCTGGTTACCACGGCGGTACCGAACCCCCGTGGCGCGGCGGCCGTCCAGCAGCACCTTGTCCGCCAGCACATCGGTTTCCAGGCGCAGATTGGGCCGGTTCAGCACCGGATGCAGGAAGCCGCGCGCAGCCGACCAGCGGCGGCCGCGCTTCTGGTTCACATGGAAATAATAGGCGCCCTCATTGTCGCCGGTGTTGGGATCGGCGCAGGGGGGAATGCCCATTTCCTCCGCGCCCCGGATGATGGAGTCCAGGATTTCCCAGCGTACCCGCGGCGCTTCCACCGAAAGTTCGCCGTCAGAGCGGTGATGTTCGCTGTCGCCCAGGAAGGACCGGTCGAGCGAGCGGAAAATCGGCTGGACGTCGTTCCAGCCCCAGCCGCTCAGACCCAATTGCCGCCAGTGGTCGTAATCGCCCGCCTGGCCGCGCATGGCCAGCATGGCATTGATGGAGGAGGAGCCGCCCAGCGCCTTGCCGCGCGGATAATTCAGCCTGCGCCCGTTCAGGCCGGGTTCGGCTTCGGTCTCCAGCATCCAGTCGCTGCGCGGATTGCCGATCAGGTACAGATAGCCGACCGGAATGTGGAACCAGATCCAGTCGTCACGGCCGCCTGCTTCCAGCAGCAGCACACGCATCTTCGGGTCGGCGCTGAGCCGGTTGGCCAGCACGCAGCCGGCCGAGCCGGCCCCCACGATGATGTAGTCATACTCCCCGTCGATCATGCCGGCTTCTTGACTGCGTTTGTGTCCGGGCCCGCAACCTACCGTGGTGGGAACCCCCTGTCAGCCCAAACTGTGGTGCCCGGCGATGGCCTTTTGCCGCGTTTGCATGCATGTCGTCACGACACCCCGCAGTCCGACGGGCAGGATGCGGCGGACCGCCCGCCCGCCGCATGCGGTGCCCGGACGGTGGGTGCATGCCGCACGGCGCCGATCATTTTTTTCGCATGAAAATCGGGCTGTTGCGGGAACGGTGCCTTCCCGCGGAGGTTATCTGAATGTGAGGATACGGTCGAAAGATCGTCAAATCACGAAAGAACGGCGGCGAGTGGCGAAAGCCGTTCCCGCCGTTTCTTTATCGCGCACAAAAATTTGCGGCGTCTCGCAACAGCGCGCGCAGACTGGCGTTACGCAAATGAACTCAACCCTCAGGAGGACTCCATGACGACCCCAAGTGGTCACACCACCGCCATCCTTGCTTCCAAGGTGCGCGGAACTCCGGTCTACAACGACACCGGCGACAAGATCGGTACGGTTGAAGACATCGTGCTCGACAAGCAGTCCAACCAGATCCTGTTCGCCGCACTGGGCTTCGGCGGCGTGCTGGGCATGGGCGAGAAATACTATCCGGTGCCCTGGTCGATGCTGGACTATTCCGAGGACAAGGGCGGCTATGTCGTTCCCCTGAACAAGGAGAGCATCAAAAAGGCGCCGGCCTACGAGCTGAAGGACCTGACCAAGCATGACGGCAGCCTGGGCTCAATCCGCGAGCAGACCTATTCCTATTATAATGTCAATCGCGACTGGCAATGAATGAGGCGGGGGCCGCCGCCCACGCAGGATGGCGGCCCACCCGTTCGGGGAGAAAGGAGGAAGGACCCATGTCACAAGCCATGACCACACAGGATCACGCCATCATCCGCGCCTGGGCCGAGGCCCGCGGCGCCTGCCCCGCCACCATTCTCCCGCGCGACCGCGACAAAGCGATTCCGCGGCTGGAATTCCGCGCCACGGACGAAAACATGGCGGACGCGTCGTGGGAACCTTTTTTCCGTGCCTTCGACCGGCATAAGCTGGCCTTCCATTACCAGGAACGCACGGACGACGGCCGCACCAGCCGGTTCTACCAGTTCGTTCGACCGCGAAGTGAATGACGGGCGGAAGCGAGAGCGACGTTGACCGGGAACCGCCGGGGGCGCAGTGCTAGATGATGCCATCCGGCGATGAGGGCACCGGGCGGGCAAAGCTGGTCCAGCGGCTGTCCAGGCGCGTGTCCCCCTGCGGCGAATCCCAGGGCAAAGCTTCCAGGCCGTTCAGGTCATAGACAATCCGCCCATCCTTGATCGTCAGTTCGGCGACCAGCTTCTCGGTCCCGTTGACCCTGGTGTTGACCATGTCGGTAAAGCCGAAGCGGCCCTTGCGGATGCCCAGCACGGCCAGGTCGGCGATGGCGCCTGCCGACAGATGGCCCAGGCCATCCTGTTTCAACTGGCGAGCCGGATGGAACGTCATGTCGGCCACCGCTTCCTGCAACGAAAGCCCGATCGCCATCATCTTGCTGGCCACGTTCAGGATGTCCTTTGTGGCGCTGTTCATGCTGTCGACATGCAGGTCTGTGGAGATGGAATCCGGCTTGAACCCCTGTTTGACCATCGGCACCGCCAAAGACCATTTGAAACTGCCGCCGCCGGTACCGGTGTCGAACCAGATGCCGCGAGAGCGGCCCTCGATCATCGCCCTCGAAGGCCCCTTCGTCGCGGGGTCCTGCTCGCGGCGCAGCCCCGAATACATATGTGTATAGATGTCACCGGGGCGCAGCTTCTTCGTCAGGAGATCGTAAAGCGGGCGCTCGGGCCGGTCGGCGCCGAAATCCACCATCACCGGCAAGCCCGTCTCGGTTCCCGCGATCACTGCCTGCTCTACCGGAGTCCATTGCGGACCATTGAAATGCGCGGTCTTGATGCCCACGACCACGCCGGGGTAGCGCTTCGCCATGGCGGCGGTCTTGTCGGCCTGCATGTCGAACAGGTTCTGTTCGTAGCGGGGCCCACGCATGCCCGCACCTACGATGTTGAGCATCGCCAATACGCGCGTTTTCGAGCGATCGATGATGCGATCCTTGAAATCCTCGAAATTGCGCCAGCCCGAGCAGCCGGCATCCACCACCGTGGTCACGCCGTTGCGGAAGGTAAAGCCGTCCGGCGGCACCGACAGGTCGCCGGCATAGGAGCCCCGCTCGCCGGTGCCGTTATAAACATGCACGTGCAGGTCGATCAGGCCCGGCGTGACATAGAGGCCCTTCACGTCGATGGTCTTGATGGCGTCGGATGGCGCCAGCCCTTTTCCTACCGCGGCGACACGGCCGTCCTTTATCGCCACATCCATCACGCCGTCGATTGCATTGCGGGCGTCGATGACATGGCCGTTCTTCAGCAAAAGATCGAATCGCGGCAGGGATTGCGACCAGGCGGGAATCGCGATGGCACCCGACGCGGCGCCCAGAAAAAAACGCCGGTTCATGCGCGCCTTGCCGTAAAGCTGGCCGGTCCGTATTCGCCCAGGTCCACCGTGCCCGACAAGCCGTTGCCGCCGGCCCGGCCGGTAAAGGTCCAGGTGATGGTATTGCCGCCCACTGGCGTGCGGCTCTTCAGCACCACTTCGTCGGCATGGACGCTGCCTTCCAGATCGCCCTCATAGATTTCGCCCTTGTGGCGGCCGGTCAGTGCGTTGCCATTCTGCCGGATGGCGAAATGCTGCTCACCGACACCGCGCTGATATTGAACCGTCACCAGCCAGTCGCCTTCCAGTCTGGCCGGAGCGCCGGACGCAATGGCCGGGTCCGGGTGATGGCCCGGACTGGTCAGCGCCGCATGGATGGCGTCGGCGACGATGATCTCTTCGCCCGGATCCATCATGTAGGGCATGATGGTCAGCGTGCTGGCCATCCTGTCGGGACGCGTGCCGGTGCCGCTTTCCACCAGGATGCGCGGATTGCCCGCATCCAGCCGCGCCTCGACCTCGGTGCCGGTGATGCCCAGCTTGGCACCATCCCAGTGGATGCGCAGCCGCGTCGCGCGATTGGACAGGTCTTCCGGCTGCAGATACTCAAAATGCACAGTGGGAAGATCTTTGACGCGGCCGGCGATATGGTCAAGCCAGCCGCGCCACATGCGCTGTTCGCCCTCATGGTCGCGCTTCGCCCACGCTTCCACCGCCGCCAGCAGCCCCATGGATTCTTCCTTGGAGCATTTGAGCGCCCGGCCATAGCAGTGATGGGGCGCGGCCTGGTAATAGGCCGCCTTGCACAGGCTCTTGTCGCCGATCAGCATGCCGGACGATTGCGGACCGCGCAGGCATTTGCCGCCGGAATAGCCCACCAGCGTCGCGCCCTTGGCAAGATGGATGTTGGGCACCAGCGGCTCTTCGGCCGCCGCATCGACAAAGACCGGCACGCCCGTCTGCCTGCCCACGGCGCAGATCGCGGCGATGTTGAGCGGGCTTTTGGCTTCGCGCGGCGAGGACATGACATAGACCATGGCGGTGCGGGGCGTGATGGCGGCGCGCATCTGTTCGGGCGTCTCCACCTCCACCAGCCCGGCGCCCACCATGCGGATCCCCACATCATAGGGATTGCGCGAATGTTTGGGGATGATCACCTGGTCGCGGCCCTTGATATAGGGCAGCGCCTGGGCCTTCTCCACGTCCGACCCGGCGATGCAGGCGATGGTGGCCAATACGATCGCCGCCTCGCAGCCGTTGGTGACGATGCCCCATTCCGCCCCGTTCAGCCGGGCCAACCGGGCGCCGATGCCGTCCATCATCTCGTCCAGGTCGACGTAATAGTGCGAAGCCTCGAACATCGCCTGTTTGACTTCCGGCAGCGAGCGCGAACCGGAGATGATGGTGTAGGTACCGCGCGCGTTGATCAGCGGCCTGACGCCGATCCGGGTAAAGCAGTTGTCGGCCTCGAGCCCCGTCAGCCTTGGCAGGCCCGCGCCGGTCGTGGCGGCGGCCGCAGCGGCGGCCGGGGCCGCGGCCAGGGCGGAGGCGACCCCGGAGGTCTTGAGCAGGTCGCGCCGGCTCCATCGGCCGAACAGTGCCATGGGCGCCTCCCTCAGATATAACCGATGACGTCGATCTCGATCAGCGAGTTGCCCGGAATGCCGGCGGCCGGCGCCACGGTAGTGCGAACCGGCGGCACATCCCCCCAGTCGTAGGAATAATAGACCTTGTTCATGGCCTCATAATCCTTGAGGTCGTTCAGGTAGACATTGACCTTGAGGAGCTTTTGCAGCGAGGAGCCCGCATCCTGCAGGTTCTTGGAGATTTCCTCGATCACGCCGCGTGTGTGATCCTCGATGGTGCCGGGCTTGTGATAGCCAACCCCAGACAGGAAGATCATGTTGCCGTAGGCGACGGCACGCGAAAACATCGGCTTTTTCGCCGGCGGCGGATTGGGCGCCGGATAGGGCGATCGCTTTTCCAGCCTGGTTTGCGCCTTGGCCTCACCGACCACCATTGCCGCACCGGTCGCCGCGGCCGCCGCCGCGCCGCCTTTCAGAAGCCCTCGCCTGGAACGCCTGCTGTCCATGTTGTCCCCCTGAAAGCGTGAACGGCGCTTGGGCGCCTTATAGGCGTATCAAAGCAGTTTGACGGCGGCCTGCAAAGCACAACCCGACGAGCCTAGCCGTTCAGGGAAAATTCCACCGGCACCACCGCATCCAGGGTGCGGCTGGGAAAATCGGCCGGCAGCGGCGGCAACGGCTGGGCCCGCCGGACCAGGGCCAGCGCTTCGGCGTCCAGCACGGGGCGGCCCGAGCTTTCGGCGATGTCCGCCTGCAGCACCCTTCCTTGGGCATCCATCACGAAGTGCAGCTTCACCACGCCCTGGATGCGGGCCTGGCGGGCGGCACGCGGATACTGCTTGAAGCGGTTCAGCTGGGCCAGAAGCCGCGCGATGAAATCCTCGCGGACCTGGCCATCGTGGGCCTTTTGCGCCTGTGCCGGCAAGGGCGGCGCGGGCGGGGCAGTGGTGGGCGGAGCCGCCGCCATCACCGGAACGGGCGCGGCGGGCGGCACCACCGGCATGGGCACGCTGACCACCGTGGGCTGGATCAGCCTGGGCGGCGGCATGTCATCGCTCGCCTGTTTCGGCTTTTCCATATTGATCTGGACCATCATCACCCCGGTGTGCCGGACCGGCGCGACATGCACCATGGCCAGAAGACCCATCACCGCCGCCACATGAAACGCCGCCGTCAGGCCCAGGCTCACCAGCCTGCTGCGGTCCAGCGGCCTGGGCTTCCGCCGGGTCCCGATGGCGTGGGCGTTGTCGAATGCGTTGGGCGGGACGGGAAAAGTCATGCCGTCTCTGACTCCTCCAGAATATCCTCGGGTATCTCCTCCAACGTCGCGGTCATCGGCACATGGCGGCGGCGCTTCTTCAGCCACATGATCAGGCCGGTGACCACGAACAGGGTCGGCACCAGGCCGGACAGGAAGACCAGAAAGCGGTAGACCACGCCCAGTCCGATGCCCTGGTGCAGCGGCCGCATCCAGGCCAGGGCGCTTGCGGAATTGTCGCGCACGCCGATGACCTTGCCGCTCCAGGGATCGACCAGCACGCTGGCGCGCACCGCATCATGCACCATGAAGCCTACCGTGATGGGCTGGTCGTGCCGCGCGGGCAAGGTAATGCTGTCCGGCGCCGTGCCCGGCATGGCGGCCTTGGCCAACGCCAGCGCACGGTCGGGCCCGATTGCAGCGTTGGTGCCGGCCGTGACATGGGGCATGTCGCGAGGACCAGGGCCAGCGGCGCCCAGCAGCCGGGGCCATGCCAGCACCAGGCCGCTATAGCTGACGATCATGAATATCAGGAATATCCAGATGCCCGTCGCCGCATGCAGTTCGCGATGAAAGCGCAGGCCCTGGGCGCCGGCGCGCACGAAGAAGGCATATTTCCATTGGCCGCGGCGCGGCCACCACAGGACCAGGCCGGTGGCGCCCAGTAGCAGCATGGCCACGCCCAGCCAGCCTACCACGATGGAGCGTCCCTCGCGGCCCAGAAGGAAATTGCCGTGCAGCTGATGGGCGAAACGGACGATGGCCGGGCCGATGTCGCTGCGCGTGCCGAGTACCTGGCCCGACACCGGATCGATGAAGACCTGCAGCCCGCGTCCGCGCGGCTCATTCTGCATC
>JBEHXB010000118.1:0-7082 GCA_048498895.1 Pseudomonadota bacterium | reverse complement strand
AAAAGGGGTATATCAGGATTTTCCGCGCCGCCAACTGCCCCTATTTTGCCCCGGTTCGCGGCCAGCATCCGCCCCGGACGGTACCCTGACAGAGAGAACTGCACCATGATGCTCCGCCCGCTATTTCCTGCCCTGGCCGCCCTGCTGCTGTTGGCCCCCGCCCTCGCCCTCGCCGCCGACGTCCACACCATATCCATGAACGGCCACGGTGAGGTCAGGGCGACCCCCGATCTGGTCACCGTCAATGCCGGGGTCGCGACCAGTGGTCCCACAGCCGCGGCAGCGCTGGCCGCCAACACTGTCAGGATGAAACAGGTCTTTACCGTGCTGGAAAAAATGGGCGTGCCGCAGAGAAACATCCAGACCACTCAATTCTCCGTGGCGCCCCAGTACAGCAACACCCCCGGAAATGAGGCGCCGCGCCTGGCCGGCTATCAGGTGACCAACCAGCTCACGCTGCGCCTTGAGGATATATCGGGGCTGGGCAAGGCGCTGGATGCGCTGGTGACGGCCGGTGCCAATCAAATGAACGGCATCAACTTCACCATCCAGAACCCGGGTCCTCAGCTGGAAAGGGCGCGCGCCGATGCCATTGCCGATGCGCGTCTTCGGGCCGAAACCTACGCCAAGGCCGCCGGCGTCACGCTGGGGCCGATCCTGTCCATCAGCGAGGGCGCTGAGGCGCCCAAACCCATGTACCGGATGATGGCAATGGTGGCGCCATCGCCGGTGCCAGTGGCAGCAGGCGAGGAAATCGTTTCAGCCGATGTAACCGTGGTGTGGGAAATCCACTGAGACATTCTATATTCGACCCATGAGCAATCCCTTTTTTGAGGAATGGGCAGCGCCCTTCGCCGCCCCGCCCCTGGACCGGTTCAGGCCTGAGCATTTTCCCCCAGCCTATGATCGTGCCCTGACCGAGCATGCGGCCGAGGTAGCAGCCATCGCCGGCGATAGCGCCTCGCCCAGCTTCGACAATGTGATCGTGGCGCTGGAAAAATCGGGCCGTCTGCTGACCCGCGTGGAAGGGGTGTTCCACAACCTGGCATCCAGCGCCACGAGCGAGGCACTCCAGGCTATCGAGCTGGAGATGACGCCGCGCCTGGCCGCGCACTGGAGCGCCATCACTCTCAATGCCGCCCTGTTCGCGCGCATCGATGAACTGTACCGGGGGCGCCAGATGCTGGGACTGGATGCGGAGTCTCTCAGGGTTCTGGAGCGCTATCACCTGGATTTCGTGCGCGCGGGCGCCCGGCTGAAACGCGAACATCGCAAGCGTTTTGCCGAGATATCCCAGCGGGCCGCTCTGCTGGGCACCCAATTCTCCCAGAATGTTCTGGCCGATGAGGAGGAATATGTGCTGGGCCTTTCGCCGGCCCAGATGGCCGGCGTGCCCGACTCCGTGCGTGCCGCTGCAGCGTCTTTGGCGCAGGAACGCGGCATCGAAGCGCCCTTCGCTGTGTCCCTGTCCCGCTCCAGTGTCGAACCCATGTTGCAGTTCGCCGATGACCGGGCACTGCGTGAAACCCTGTTTCGCGCCTGGACCGCGCGCGGAACCGGCCAGGACAGCAGCAAACATGACAACACCGCCATCATCACCGAGATGCTGGCGCTGCGGGCGGAACGCGCCACACTACTGGGGTACGAGAATTTTGCCGCTTTCAAACTGGCCGATTCCATGGCGGGCACCCCACAAAAGGCGCGCGCACTGCTGGAAGAAGTCTGGGAGCCGGCGCGCGCCCGCGCACTGGAAGAGCGTTGCGCACTGCAGGATCTCATCGCGCAGGAGGGCGGCAACTTCCAACTGGCGCCCTGGGACTGGCGCTATTATGCAGAAAAGCTGCGCCGCGCGCGCTATGACTTTGACGAAGGCACGGTCAAGCC
Organism: Pseudomonadota bacterium; assembly: GCA_048498895.1. Lineage (GTDB taxonomy): Bacteria > Pseudomonadota > Alphaproteobacteria > Micropepsales > Micropepsaceae > Rhizomicrobium. The sequence goes on along the minus strand of JBEHXB010000118.1, from coordinate 5,198 downwards.
CTATTTCGAGCTGGACAGCATGATCGAGGCGACCTTCTTCACCGCCGGCAAGCTGTTTGGCCTGTCATTCCGCGAGCGCGACGATATTCCCGTCTATCATTCCGATGTGCGCGCATGGGAAGTTCTGCGCGAGGGCAGAACCATCGGCTTGTTCTACGGCGATTATTTCGCCCGTACCGGCAAACATGGCGGTGCATGGATGTCCAGCTTCCGCGATCAGGAACGGTTGTCCGGGACCGACGTGCTGCCCATCATCATCAACAACTGTAATTTCGCCAAGGCCGATCCCTGCCTTCTGTCTTTCGACGACGCAGAGACACTGTTCCACGAATTCGGGCATGCGCTGCACGGCCTGCTCAGTCAGGTGCGCTTTCCCCGTCTTTCCGGCACCAATGTGGCGCGCGATTTCGTCGAACTGCCGTCGCAACTGTATGAACATTGGCTGGAACAGCCTGATGTCCTTGGCCGCTTTGCTCGCCATCATCAGACTGGCGAGCCGATGCCGGCCGCGCTGATGGACAGAGTTCTGACGGCACGCAAGTTCGGCCAGGGCTTTGCCACGGTGGAATTTCTAGCCTCTGCCATCATTGACATCGATTTTCACACTCAGCCACCATCGGCCAATCCGCTGGCAGCGCAGGACGAAACTCTTCGGCGCATCGCCATGCCCGACGAGATCGTTCCCCGCCATGGCGCTCCGCATTTCGGCCACGTCTTTGGCGGCGAGGGCTATGCCGCAGGTTATTACGCCTACCTGTGGTCGGAAGTTCTGGATGCCGACGGCTTCCGCGCCTTCGAGGAGGCCAAGGATTCGTTTGATCCAGAGACGGCGCAAAGGCTGTACCGATTCATCTATTCGGCGGGCGGCACACGCGATTATGCCGAGGCTTATCGCGCATTTCGCGGCCGCGATCCGCATATCGATGCCTTGCTGGAAGGCCGCGGGCTTAAGGCCCCGGTTGCAGCCTAGCGGCGTTAGCCGTCGACGCCGGTGCTGGATGCCACCCGATGGGCAGGACTGGTGGGCGCCAAAACCTTGTCGATCACCTGAATAACGCCATTCTTGTCGTGAATGTCATAGATGGCGATGTCAGCCATGTTGCCGTTCTCGTCCATCAGCAGGATGTTGGTGGGACCATTCATCCTGGCGATCAGGACGCCGCCCTCAGCGGTGCGAAGGCGCACATCGCCGCCCTTCTCGTTGATCATTCTCAGCAGTGTCGTCGAATCATAGGCTCCGGGCACGATCAGGTAGCTCATACGCCGCGCCAGGTCGGCCTGGCTCATGTGTCCCGCCTGCGCGAAGGCCGCGTCGGTCGGCGCGAAGACGGTGAACTCGCCACTGCTCTTCAGCGCCGACACCATACCCGTCTCCTTCAGGGCCTGCGCCATCCTGGTATGCATGGGTGAGGCAGCAAGATTGTCCATGATGTCGCGCTGGGGCAGCATGGCCTGGCCGCCGACCATGGGATTGATGACGCCGGTGTCCAGCAGCGGTTTCGACTCAGTATAGGAGTTCGAAACTGCGCCGAGCGCGCCGCCTATCATCATCGCGACACCTGCGGCAAATCCGGCAGTGGCTGCACGCCTCATGACTGGAACCACCTTTGCGGTGTTGCGGGTAATAAACGTCCGCGCCGGTTGAATGTTCCCGGCTGCCGCCGTCAGTCCCCCGCCGCCTGTTCCAGTGCCTCACGCTCCATTTCCAAGGCAAGCCAGCGTTCCTCATCCGCGTCCCTGGCCAGACGCAACGCCGCCAGTTCCGCCGACAGCGCCGCAAAGCGCGCCGGTTCGCGGGCATAAAGCGTGGCATCGGAAAGCTTTTCTTCCAGCGCCGCGATCTGCACCGCCGCTGCCGCGATCTTGTCTGGCAGCACTTTCAGCGCATGAGCATCGGCAAAGTTCATCTTGGGAACGCCCGAACGCGGCCGTTTATCCACCGGCTTGTCCGTCCTGGACGCCTTGCGCGCTTCGGTACGGTCGGCGCCGTTTCCCCGGCCCGCCGACCGCTGGGTCATCATGTCGGAATAGCCGCCGGCATATTCGGTGAAGCGGCCATCACCTTCGGCCAGGACGATGCCGCTGGCCACCCGGTCCAGAAAATCGCGGTCGTGGCTGACCAGCAGCGCGGTACCGGGATAGTCGGCGATCACCTCTTCCAGAAGATCCAGTGTCTCAAGGTCAAGGTCATTGGTCGGCTCGTCCAGCACCAGGAAGTTGGACGGGGTGGCGAACAGCTTGGCCAGCAGCAGCCGTGCGCGCTCGCCGCCCGAAAGCACCTTCACCGGCGTGCGCGCCTGGCTCGGCGTGAACAGGAAGTCCTGCAGGTAATTCATCACATGGCGCGGCTTGCCCGCGACCATCACCGTGTCGCCGGCCACGCCTTCCACGCCGTCGGTGACGGCAGCCATCAGGCTCTGTTCGGGATGCAGGCGCGAGCGGTTCTGGTCAAGCTCGGCCATGAGCAGGCCCTGGCCCAGCTTCACATTGCCGGCCTGCGGCTTCAGCTTGCCGGTCAGCAATTTCAACAGCGTCGTCTTGCCCGCGCCGTTGGGGCCGACGATGGCGATGCGGTCGCCGCGATGAACGCGAAGGGTGACACCCTCCACGATGGGTTTGCCGCTCTCATAGGAAAAGCTGACGCCCTTTGCGTCGATCACCTTGGTGCCGCTGCCGGCGCCCTCGGCCGCTTCCATCCGCACATTTCCCAGCGTGCGCACCTGCTCGCGCCTTTCGGTGCGCAAACCCTTGAGCCGATCCAGCCGCCCGACATTGCGCTTGCGTCGCGCCGATACGCCATAGCGCAGCCAGTGCTCTTCGGCGGCGATCTGGCGTTCCAGCTTGTGGCGTTCCACTTCCTCCTGTTCCAGCCGGGCATCGCGCCAGGCCTCGAAGGCACTGAAGCCCTTTTCGAGCCGATGGGTGCGCCCCCGGTCCAGCCACACCGTTACCCGCGACAGGCTTTCCAGGAAGCGGCGGTCATGGCTGATCAGCACCAGTGCGCTTTTCATCGCTTTCAACTCGCCTTCCAGCCATTCGATGGCATGGATGTCGAGATGGTTGGTGGGCTCGTCCAGCAGCAATATGTCGGGCCGCGGCGCCAGGCAGCGGGCCAGCGCCGCGCGGCGTGCCTCGCCGCCCGAAAGGGTGGCGGGATTCTCCTGGCCGCTCAGCCCCAGATTGCCCAGCAGATAGAAGGCCCGGTTGGGATCTTCGTGCGGATCCAGTCCTGCCTCGACATAATCGCGGGTGGTGGCAAAGTCGGAAAGGTCCGGCTCCTGCGGCAGATAGCGGACCGTGACACCCGGCTGCACAAAGCGGGTGCCGCCGTCAGGCTCCGCCAGACCGGCGGCGATCTTCAGCAGGGTCGACTTGCCCGAGCCGTTGCGGCCAACCAGGCACAGGCGGTCGCCGGGGGCGACATTCAGCTCGGCCTGGTCCAACAGGCGGGTGCCGCCGAACGCGACGGTGATTTCCTTCAAATGCAGAACGGGCGCCATGGCGGGCCTATACAAAGCAAAAGGCTCCGGCGCAAACCGGAGCCTTCGCCATCTGTCCATACGGCTTACGAGAACGAATAGGCCGTCTTGATCAGGGTGAAGAAGTCCACTGCGGCGAAGCCCTGCTCGCGCGCGCCATAGCTGGATCCACGGGCGCCCCCGAACGGCACATGATAGTCCACGCCCGCGGTCGGCAGGTTCACCATCACCATGCCGGCCTTCACATTGCGCTGGAAGTGGCGCGCATGTTTCAGGCTGTTTGTGACGATGCCCGCGGAAAGACCGAAATTGCCGGCATTGCAGAGCGCCAATGCCTCGTCAAAAGTCTGGAACTTCACCACCGAGACGACGGGGCCGAACACTTCTTCCTGGTTGATGGTGTCGCCCGGCTTGGTGTCCACGATCAGGGTGGGCGACATGAAGTGGCCGGGCGTGGCCAGCTTCAGCGGCGCGGCGCCGCCGGCCAGCAGACGGCCGCCTTCCTTGAGGGCGATGTCGACATACTTCAGGTTGCCGGCAAGCTGGGTGTCGCTGACCGCCGGACCCATCTGGGTCCCTGCCTCGAGCGCGTTGCCCACCTTCAGCGCCTTTGCGCGCTCGGCGACCGCGGCGACGAACCTGTCATAGATGCCTTCCTGCACGAACACACGCGAAGAGGCGGTGCAGCGCTGGCCGGTGGAAAAATAGCCGCCGTCCACGGCGATCTGCACGGCACGGTCGAATTCGGCGTCGTCCATCACCACCAGCGGGTTCTTGCCGCCCATTTCCATCTGCACGCGCGCCTGATGGGAGACGGCGGCGGCCGCCACCTTGGCGCCAACGGCCTGCGAGCCGGTGAAGGAGATCCCGTTCACGTCGGGATGCTTGGACAGCGCGTCGCCCACGATGCCGCGGCCCAGAACCAGGTTCACCACGCCGGCGGGTGCGCCGGCTTCATGGATCAGCGAGACCAGCGCATGCGCCATGGCCGGGGTCGGGTTGGCGGGCTTGAGCACCACGGTATTGCCGAAGGCCAGTGCGGGGGCGATCTTCCACGCCGGAATGGCGATGGGGAAATTCCACGGGGTGATCAGGCCATAGACGCCGACCGCCTCGCGATAGGTCTGGATTTCCACGCCGGGGCGCACCGATTCCAGGTTCTGGCCGTGACGGCGCAGTGCCTCGCCGGCGAAATATTTGAAGATGCGGCCGGCGCGCACGGTTTCGCCCGTGGCTTCCGGCAGGGTCTTGCCCTCTTCGCTGGCCAGAAGCCTGCCCAGCGCGTCCTTGCGCTCGATGATCAGGCTGCCCACCTTGTCCAGGAGGTCGGCGCGCACTTCCGGGGTGGCGCCCGACCAGCCCGGGAACGCGGCGCGGGCGGCTTCCACCGCCTTGTTCACATCTTCCGGCGAGCCGTCCGGGAACTTGGCGATGACTTCGTCGGTGTTGGAGGGATTGGTGCTTTCCAGCACCCCAGGTGCCGAAATCTGCTTGCCGCCGATGAAATGGGTCAGGGTCTGGGTCATCAATCTGCCTCCGGGATTTGGGGAAAACGCAGGCCGTATTTAAGGGTTTGGCGGCGGTAATCCAACCCTGGTGAGGGGTCGGCGGGGCAACACAGCGCTGCTGCGGCGACATGCCTTGTCCCCACCGGGCTGTCCGCCTGCTCCGGATGGCGAAATACAGGCGGACGGCGGGGATTTTGGTACCGGATTTTTG
>JBEHXB010000117.1:0-7120 GCA_048498895.1 Pseudomonadota bacterium | reverse complement strand
ACGCTGGTGTCGCTGGACGCGGACAGCGGCGCGGTGGTGTGGAAAAAGCACTTCGACAATCCGAACAAGCCGCTGCGGCCCGTCTCCATCGCCTGCTCGAACACAGAGCAGGCCACGCCGGTGATCGACAAGGCAAAGGGCGTGATTTACTTCACCACGTCAGACGGCAAGCTGCGCGCCGCCGCCCTCGCCGACGGCGCCGAGCGCATGTATCCGACCCAGATGGTGCAGCCTTTCAGCCGCAACTGGTCGCTCAATCTGGTGGACGACGTGGTCTACACCACTGCGGCGCGCGGCTGCGGCGGCAGCGCTGGGCAGCCCATCGAGAACGGCACGGTCGCGGCCGTGGACGTCTCCGATCCGCAGCACCCACAGCTGTCGCGTTTTTATACCGGCAAGGGTCGTCCGGCGGGTCCGTGGGGCGCAACCGGCGTCGTCTGGGGCCCGCAGGGCGCCTATGTCACCACCGCGGACGGCCCCAACGAGCCGGGCAGCGGTATCTATGGCGACATGGTTCTGGCGGTCCGTCCCAAGGCCTATGGCCTTAATGACAGCTTCGTGCCGTCGCACTGGCATTATGTGAACATGCGCGACCTCGACTTCGGCTCGGGCGGTCCGCTGCTGTTTCCCTTCGGCAAGCGCAACATCGTGGCCGCGGCCTCCAAGGAGTCGGTGATCTATATCCTTGATGCAGCCAATCTGGGCGGCGAAAATCACATGACGCCGCTCTATCAGTCGCCGCGGCTCGGCAACGACATTCAGGACTTCCAGGCCCGGGGTGTATGGGGCTCCATGGCGACTTGGGAGAATGGCAAGGACCGCTGGCTTTATGTACCCATGTGGGGACCGCCGGCCAGGATCGGCCCGACCTTCGCCCACGCCAACGGGCCGGTCACCAACGGCAGCATCATGGCCTTCAGGCTCGTGGACTCGGGGATGCAGCTGAACCTGGACCCCCAGTGGATCTCTCGCGACCTCGACATGGCCTCGCCGCCGGTCGTGGCCAACGGCGTCGTCTATGTGCTGCAGACCGCGGAAAGCACGATCCAGGTCCCTGGTCCGCCCGGAAGCCATGTTCGGCCACCCGGCTGGACACAGGAAAAGAGCGCCGAGGATCGCATCATCACGCCTCACGCCACCATGACCCTGTTCGCCCTGGACGGGGAGACGGGCAAGCAATTGTGGTCGAGCAAGAAGGCGATGGATGGCAACACAGTGCATTTCACCCAGCCGGTGGTGGCGCTGGGCAAGGTCTTCGCCGTCGATCATGCCGGTCACGTCTGGGCTTTCGGGCTGCAATAGCCTGGACGCGCGGTCGCGGCCGAGGCTTGACCCCGGCCACCCGCCCGGCTTGGCTCTCGCCGGGCTGGAGGGGACATGAGTCCGCGTTTCGTGCCTTTCGGGCCGTCACATCAGACGGCCATCGCCGTGATCCTGCTGGTGCCGCTGGCGCTGGCGCTGTTCGCGCGCCACGAGCATCTGGGCCGCCACGCCGACCGGCTGACGCGGCTGGGGCTGGCCCTGTTCCAGGTTGCAGGCTGGGTCGGCTGGTACTGGACGGGCCTGGACAAGGGCACTCTGGGGCTGGACAACGGCCTGCCCCTGAACCTGTGCGACTGGGCCGAGGTCGCGCTGGTCATCGCGCTTCTGACGCGCAATCAGTTCGCCTACGAGCTGGGCTACTTCTGGGGTCTTGGCGGCACGCTGCAGGGCGTGCTTACGCCCACCATCTATTTCGACTGGCCCGATCCGCAATTCATTTTCTTTTTTATCCAGCATGGCGGAGTTGTGGCCTCGCTGCTCTACCTGACGCTGGGCACCCGGCTGCGTCCCACCTGGCGCTCGCTGCCCAGGGTCGTGGCGGCCAGCCTTTTCTACGTCGGCCTCGTCGGCCTGATAGACTGGCTGCTGGATGTCAATTACGGCTTCCTGCGCCAGAAGCCTTACGGCACAAACCTGTTGACCTTCATGTCGCCCTGGCCCTGGTACATTCCCGAACTGGTGGCCGCGGGTTTCCTGTTCGTGCTGCTTTATTATTCGCCTTTTGCGCTGGCGGACGCGATCGCCCGGCGCGCCAAGGCGCCAGGCCTGAAGCACGAGGCGCCAAAAAAGTGAGGCGGCAGGCTGCTTTCGCGCCGTTGCCGCCTCACACTGCCCCCTTCAAAAAGGACATTTGAATCCGGTCCCCATTTCCAGATCCAAACACTGCAGGGTTTCCCCAAACCGTCCATCTGCAGCGGCGCTACTGTGCCGGTCTGGCACTCGGACGCAACATTTTTGCATTGCTGTAACGTGCTTTGCGGCAGGAATGTGGACTTTTCGCAACAATTCTTGCGACCGATTCTTCGCAATCGGTGCTGTTAACCAAAATGCTTGGAGAGTTTCAGTCCCTGGCCCTGATAGCTGGAGCCCAGGGCCGCGCCATATCCTTCCGGCGGCGGATCGGTGAGTCGCTCGAAGACCAGCCGCCCAATGATCTGGCCATGTTCCAGAATGAAGGGCACCTCGCGGGAGCGCACTTCGAGCACGCCGCGCGCGGCGGGCGGCTGGCCGGGCGCATAACCAAAGCCAGGGTCGAAGAAGCCGGCATAATGGACGCGGAATTCGCCGACCAGCGGATCGAAGGGCACCATCTCAGCGGCATGATCGGGCGGGATGGCCACGCGCTCGCGCGACACCAGAATGTAGAATTCGTCCGGGTCCAGCACCATGTCGCCGCGCGCATTGGCCTGTATCGGTTCCCAGAAGTCGTGCGGATTGAGCGCACCCACCCGGTCGACGTCGATGAGGCCGGTGTGCTTCTTGGCGCGAAAGCCGATGCGCTTGTCCTGGTCGGCATCGCCCTTCAGGTCGATGGACAGCGCAAGGCCGCCGTCGATGTTGGGTTCGCTCTTGTCGTCATCGATGGCCACCAGGGGCATCTGCTCGTGCAGGCGCCGCAGGGCCGTGTCGCTGAACTGGGGCGAGCCGTGGCGCAAGCGAAGCTGGTTCAGGCGGCTGCCCTCGCGCACCAGGATCGGAAAGGTCTGGGGGCAAATCTCGGTATAGAGCGGCCCGTGATAGCCGGCGGCCACCCGGTCGAAGGCGATGGCCTGGTCGGTGATCAGGCGGGTGAAGACGTCGATGCGGCCGGTGGAACTTTTGGGATTGGCGGTGCCGGAAATGCGGGACGAGAAATTGGCGCGTTCCAGCAGCGGTACGATGTAGACGCAGCCTGCCTCCAGCACCGCGCCCTGGCTGAGATCGATCTCGTGCATGAAGACATGCGCCAGCCTGTCTTCCACTGTGGCGCTCGGGCCGGGCAGGAAGCTGGCGCGCACCCGATAGGCCACCGGCCCCAGCCGGAGGTCCAGGCTGGCGGGCTGGATCTGGCCCGGCGCGAGGGGCTCGCTGGTGGTGATCTCGCGGCCCTGGGCGAACAGGCGTGCCAGCACATGGCTGGGCAGGATACCCGTGGAGAATCGGCCGTAACCGCCTTCCTGGCTTTCCTCTTGGGTGTTCCGGGCTTCGGGGGTGGCGACCATCAGCGGGTTATAGGCGCCTGCGCGGGGCCGGTCACGGCGGGGCCGCCCACAAAGGCCCGGATATCCCCAATCGCCTCGGCCAGGCCGCAGCGCTTGACCGGCGCGGCCTCGGGAAAGGCGGTCAGAAGCCGGCTGGGCGTGGCCCCTTCAAGGATCACGAAGCAGCCGCGATCCCCAGGCCCCCGGATGAGCCGCCCGAAGGCCTGCTTCAACCGGAAGCGGGTGATGAGCTCGTCATAGCTCTTGCCGAAACGGGCCCGTCGCGCCTTGTGCAGGATGGTGGGTTTGGGCCAGGGCACCTTGTCGAACACCACGAGCCTCAGCGAGCGCCCCGGCACGTCCACCCCGTCGCGCAAGGCGTCGGTGCCCAGCAGGCAGGCATTTTCCTCGGCCCGGAAAAGATCGACCAGGGCCCCGGTGTCCAGCCGGTCGATGTGCTGGGCATAAAGTGTCAGGCCCGCCGCGGCCAGCGGGGCGGCGATGCGGTTTGCGGTCTCGCGCAGCGTGCGCACGGCGGTGAACAGCCCCAGCGCGCCGCCGCCCGAAGCAAGAAAGAGCTCGCGATAGGCTGCGGCAAGCGCCTCGGGATCGCGGCGCGACACATCCCTGACGACAAAGATGCGCGCCTGTTCGTCGTAGCGGAACGGCGAGCCGAAGGTGGCGCGGCGCGCCGGTTGGGGCAGATGAGCCGCGCCCGTGCGCACCTCGGCGCTGGCCCAATGGTCGTCATCACCAGCGACATCGCGCAGCGTGGCCGAGGTGATCAGCGCGCCATGCGCCGGCTCCAGCACTTCGGCGGCCAGCGGCACCGTGGGATCGATCCAGTGCCGCGCCAGGGCGACATCCGCATCGCGCCCATCCTCGCGCGCGATTTCCAGCCAGTCCACGAACTCCACTGGAAGCTCGCCATTTTCCAGGGTCTCTAGCATGGCGATCCAGGCCGGCAGGATGCCGCGTGCCCGCCGTTCCAGCCCGCGCGCCGCCGCATCGAGCCGCGCCTTGGTGTAGGGCTCAAGCGTGGCGGTCTTGTCGTTCATCGCCTTGCGCAGATGGCCGGCAAGCCGCGTCAAGGGATCGCACAGCCGTTTCAGGCCCCGCGCCAGTCCGCTGACGGCGGCGGCAAGGTCTTCGCCCATCGGCTGGGCTTCGGCTTCCAGCGAATAGAAACCGCCGCCATCTTCGCTGCGCGCGCGCACATGGGCGTAGACCGCCGACAGGAACACTTCGCCTGGCCCGCGCGGCGCGCTGCCCAGCCGCTGGGTCCAGCCTTCACCGGCCAATACCGCGGCGGCCATGACAGCCTCGTCGAGCGCTTCCTGTGCGGCGTCATTGTCGGCAATGAGGTCCTTAAGCCGCTCCTCGATTCCACGCATGCGGGTTCTGGCGCGTCCCTCCGGCCCGCGAATCCAGCGGCGCAGCTCCGCCATCTCGCGGCCCGACAGGCGGGCGGAAAAGCCGCTGTCGGCGGCGTCGAACAGATGGTGGCCCTCGTCGAAGACATAGCGAAGCCGCCGTTCGCTCGGGGTATCGGTGGTTTCGTCCTCGCCAATCCAGTCGCGCGCGCCCGCATCCTGCGAGGACTGGGCGATCACCAGCGCATGGTTGGCCACCACGATGGCGGCATGGCGCGCGCGGCGCACCGCATGCTCGATGAAGCAGACGCGGTAGTGCGGACAAGCCGCATAGATGCATTCGCCACGCCGGTCGGTGACGGTGGAAAGCGGGATGGAGGCCGCCAGGAACGCGGGAAAGCCCGCGCCCGACAGATCGCCGTCGATACCCGATTGCACCCAGCGCGCGATGAGGCCCAGGGCCACGCTGCGCTGGCCCGGCGCCAGCGCCGTGCGCTTGGCGGCCTCTTCGAAATTCAGCAGGCACAGATAGTTTTCGCGTCCCTTGCGCACCACCGCCTTTTGCGCGCGCTCGGCCGGATCGGGCCACAGATGGGCAATCTCCTGCACAATCTGGCGCTGCAGGTTGCGCGTGTATGTGCTGATCCACAGCCCCGGTCCGTTCTTCTCGGCCCACACGCTTGCGGCTGCCAGATAGCCGAGCGTCTTGCCCGTGCCGGTTCCTGCTTCCACCAGTGCCACGCGCGGCGCGCCCGCCTGCTCGCGTGGTCCGAACGCATAGGTCGCCGCATCGGCATAGGCCGCCTGCTCGGGCCGCATTTCATCGACCAGCCGCGCCAGTCGCGCGCGCGCCTCCGCCGGCTCGACAGGCTGCGAACCTGGCTTGCCGGGCAGCGGCGCATCTTCCCACTGTCCCAGGCCGCGCCAGGCCTCCAGCCCGGCGATGGGTGAGCCTGGCGAAGCCTCGCCGCTGGCTTCTTTCAACATCGGCGCCCAGCGCCACCCCGCCCGCTCCAGTGTGCCGATCAGCGGTGCGAGCGCGGCGCGTTCCTCCAGCGGCCATGCGGCGAATTCCGTCAGCAGCATGCTTGCGACGGGAAACAGGCTCGCGGCGGCCTCCTCCGGCGTTTGGGGCGCATCAAGGCCAAGCGCGCGACAAAGCCCCAGCGCGCTGGGTACAAATGGCCGCCCCGGGCGCACGAAGGCAAACAGTTCCAGCACGTCGAAGAGCATGGGCATGGCGCGCACGCCCAGGCGGCCCGCGACAAACGCGCCATGGGCCACCAGTACATCGCCGCTTTCGAACAGCGGGCGCGCATCGTGAAGGCCGATGCGCTCGGCGGTACCTTCGCGGCGATAGATCGCCGTCTGGTCTGTTGGTTGGTCGCGGCGATAGATCGCCGCCTGGTCTGTTGACTGGTCGCGGCGATAGATCGCCGCCTGGTCTGTTGACTGGTCGCGGCGATAGATCGCCGTCTGGCCTGTTGGTTGGTCGCGGCGATAGATCGCCGCTCCGGGCGGCGCGGGCACTAGCGCGGTCAGATTGTCGAGAGAGTCGGCCATGAGGGCCGCGATCATGCGGCGGCGGGCCGCAAACTGACAGGATTATCTTTGCAGGCCTATGCTACCTCGGGATAAAGGTGCACCAGCGCCTGGCGCGCCCGCATATGCTCGCCGATCACCAGTTGCGCGGCATTGCGCAGCGTGTGGCGATCGACGCCCTCGCGCGCCGCCGCCGCAAATTGCCGCGCCGCCTGGGTGATGGCCAAAAGACCCAGTCCCCCTGCGGCGCCGACTATGTCCTGCGCAAGCCGGGCGGCATCGTCCCATTTTTCCTCGTTGCACGCGTCCGACAGCGCGCCGGTCAATTCCTCGGCGGTGACGACGTAGCATTGCAGGATCTCGACCAGCGCCTTCACGCCGACCGACTTTTCCAGGGTGCTGAAGGCAATGGCGTCGATTGCGGCGGGAATTTGGGCTGCCTGTTGCGAACTTGCCTCGGGCGTCTGCGAAACGTCTTCAAGCGCAAAATAGATCTGGCCGGCTTCCGCAGGCCAGCGCAGCACCTTGTCGGTTGCGGCGGGCGCACGGTCGCCGCGCAGCAGCACGGCGATCAGCGGCGCCTTCACGCCTGGGGCCGCTGCGAGCATGTCCGCGTCGCCGCCGCCCGCGATGATGGCGTCAAAGTGGTTCCTTCCGGCGCGGACGATCGCGTCGGTGATATTTTCGGCCTGGATCACCCGG
>JBEHXB010000116.1:0-7160 GCA_048498895.1 Pseudomonadota bacterium | reverse complement strand
GGCCGCTATCAGTGTTTCGTGGCGGTGGCGGATCGCCAGGTCATCGGCTGGGCGTCCTCCCACCGCTTTCGCGACCGCGCCGCCTACGACACCACAGTGGAAACCAGCATCTACCTGACGCCCGACCGGCGCGGGCAGGGGCTGGGCCGGCGCCTGTACGACACCCTGTTCGACGCGCTTCAAGGCCAGGACATCCACCGCGCCTATGGCGGGGTCACCCAGCCCAATGATGCATCCAACCGGCTGCATGCCGCGGTGGGCTTCCGGCAAGTCGGCCTGCTTGCGGAGATCGGCCGCAAATTCGGCCGTTACTGGGACGTCGCCATCTGGGTCCGCGCGGTCTCCTGATCGCCCGGGTTTGCCCTAGCAACCCCTGAAAACCCCTGCTATAGGGGCCCGCTTCGGCGCGGAAGGCGGCTTTTAACGGCCCCGCGGGCATGGCGGAACTGGTAGACGCGCTGGATTTAGGTTCCAGTGACGCAAGTCGTGGGGGTTCAAGTCCCTCTGCCCGCACCAGTTCCTGTGAGGACAAAAGAGTAGGGAAGTTGGAAATGCAGATTACCCAGACGGTTAGCGAAGACCTGCACCGCCAGTTCACGGTGACCGTGCTGGCCAGCGAGCTGGACAGCCGCGTCAATGCCCGTCTGGAGGAGATGAAGCCCCAGATCAACATGAAGGGCTTTCGGCCTGGCAAGGCACCCGTCTCCTTCCTCAAGAAGCAGTTCGGCAAGTCGATCATGGGCGAGGTGGTGGAAGCCGCCGTCAGCGAGGGCAGCCAGAAGGCCATCGCCGACAACGCCCTCAAGCCCGCCCTGCAGCCGCGCATCGAGCCGGTTGGCGATGTGCAGGCGGTGGTGGACGGCAAGGCCGACCTGACTTTCAACGTCATCGTCGACCTGATGCCCGAGTTCGAAACCGCCGATGTCTCCCAGCTCAAGGTCGAGCGCATCACCGCCGATATCACCGATGCCGATATCGACGAAGCGCTGAACCGGATTGCCCAGAACACCCGCTCCTATGCGGCGCGGCCCGAGGGCGAGGCGGCGCAGAAGGACGACACGGTGGTGATCGACTTCGTCGGCAGTGTGGACGGTGTGGAGTTCGAGGGCGGCAAGGGCAACGACTTCAGCCTCACCCTGGGCTCGGGCCAGTTCATACCCGGCTTCGAGGACCAGCTGATCGGCACCAAGGCCGGCGAAACGGCCAATGTGAATGTGAAGTTCCCGGAAGGCTATCAGGCCGCCGAGCTTGCCGGCAAGGACGCGCTGTTCGTCGTCACCGTCAAGGAAGTGAAGGCGCCGGAAGAAACGAAGATCGACGATGAGCTGGCCAAGAAACTGGGCCTGGACGACCTGACCACGCTGAAAGAGCGGGTGCGCGACCAGCTGAAGAACGATTACAGCCAGGCCAGCCGCCTGCACCTGAAGCGCCGCATCCTAGACGCGCTGGACAATGTCCATGACTTCCCGCTGCCGCCCGCCATGGTCGAGCATGAATTCAAGAATATCTGGACCCAGGTCGAAGAAGAGCTCAAGCGCGAGGGCAAGACCGCCGCGGACGAGGGCAAGACCGAAGACGAGCTGAAGGCCGAATATCGCACGATCGCCGAGCGCCGCGTGCGCCTGGGGCTGGTGCTGGGCAAGCTGGGCGAGCAGAACGGCATCACCATCGCGCCGGACGAAGTCCAGCGCGCCATCCTGACGCGCGCCCGCCAGTTCCCCGGCCAGGAGCAGCAGGTGTTCCAGTTCTACGCCAACAACCCGCAGGCCCAGGCCGAGATCCGTGCCCCGCTGTTCGAGGAAAAGGTGGTGGATTTCATTGCCGAGCTGGCCCAGGTCACCGAGCGCAAGGTCGACCGCGAAACCCTGTTCGCCGATCCCGAGGATGCGCCGGCCGGGGAGGCCGGCAAGACCGCTTAAGCCCGGCCTCGCAATAGGCCCCGGGACTACTATATTAAGCAGGATGGCCGAGGATTTCGGCTACCCTCTCCGCACGAATCGAAAGGCGTATGCCATGGCCGACCCGCGCGACATACACATGAACACCCTGGTGCCGATGGTGGTTGAACAAACCGCCCGCGGCGAACGGGCCTTCGACATCTATTCGCGCCTGCTGAAGGAGCGGCTGATCTTTGTTACCGGGCCGATCGAGGATTACGGCGCCAGCCTCCTGACCGCGCAGCTTCTGTTTCTTGAGGCTGAAAACCCCAAGAAGGAAATCCACATGTACATCAACTCGCCGGGCGGGGTGGTGTCGGCGGGGCTGGCGATCTACGACACCATGCAGTATGTGCGGCCCAAGATTCACACCTATTGCATCGGCCAGGCGGCCTCGGCCGCGTCACTGCTGCTGTGCGCCGGCGAAGCCGGCCGGCGCTTTGCCCTGCCCAATTCGCGGGTGATGGTGCACCAGCCCAGCGCGGCCTTCTATGGCCAGGCCACGGACATCGCCCGGCACGCCCAGGAAATCGTCAAGATGAAGCGGCGGCTGAACGAGATTTATGCCCAGCATACCGGCCAGACGGTGGAAGCCATTGAAAAAATGCTCGACCGCGACACCTACATGACAGGCGAGGAGGCCAAGGCGGTTGGCCTCATCGATGAGGTCATGGAACGCCGGCCGGAGGCAGAAACCCAGTCCTGATAAGGGTTTCAAAGGGCGGCAGCGTCCGGGATTCTGGTTAAAGTTCCGGAATTGCTGGAAAATTCCAGCCGGCGTGCGGATTAAACAAATCTTGATCCGGCCCGCACTAACATGATCGAATGTTGGGAAGTCGGGCTGCTTCGGCCGCCCGGTACAGTTCAAAGCAGCAAATGCCGACCGGGCTGAAGCTGCCAGGCGGGCAAGTCCCGCGGTGGAAGGTTGCGAAAGTATCATGAGCAAGGCCAGCGGCGGCGAATCCAAGAACACGCTCTACTGCTCGTTCTGCGGCAAGAGCCAGCACGAGGTGCGCAAGCTCATCGCCGGTCCCACCGTCTTCATCTGCGATGAATGCGTCGAACTCTGCATGGAAATCATTCGGGAGGAGAACAAGACCTCCTTCATGAAATCCAAGGAGGGCGTGCCTACGCCGCAGGAAATCTTCAAGGTTCTGGACGATTACGTCGTCGGCCAGTCGCACGCCAAGAAGGTGCTGTCGGTCGCTGTCCACAACCACTACAAGCGCATCAATTCTTCCGGCAAGAACGGCGACGTCGAGCTGGCGAAGTCCAATATCATGCTGGTGGGCCCCACTGGCTGCGGCAAGACCCTGCTGGCCCAGACGCTGGCTCGCATCCTGGACGTGCCTTTCACCATGGCCGATGCCACCACCCTGACCGAGGCGGGCTATGTCGGCGAGGATGTCGAGAACATCATCCTGAAGCTGCTGCAGTCCGCCGACTATAACGTCGAGCGTGCCCAGCGCGGCATCGTCTATATCGACGAGGTCGACAAGATCAGCCGAAAGTCTGACAACCCTTCCATCACCCGTGACGTGTCGGGCGAGGGCGTTCAGCAGGCGCTGCTCAAGATCATGGAAGGCACGGTGGCCTCGGTTCCCCCACAGGGCGGCCGCAAGCATCCCCAGCAGGAATTCCTGCAGGTCGACACCACCAACATCCTGTTCATCTGCGGCGGCGCCTTTGCCGGGCTGGACAAGATCATCGCCCAGCGCACCGCTGGTTCCTCGATGGGCTTTGGCGCCAATCCCAAGGGGCCCGATGAGCGCGGCACCGGTGACCTGCTGCGCGAGATCGAGCCGGAAGACCTGCTGAAATTCGGCCTGATCCCGGAGTTCATCGGCCGCCTGCCGGTGCTGGCGACTCTCGGCGATCTGTCGGAAACGGCATTGATCGAGATCCTGACCCGCCCGAAGAACGCGCTGGCCAAGCAGTATCAGCGCATGTTCGAGATGGAAGGCGTCAAGCTTCGCTTCCAGGAAGAGGCGCTGCATTCGATCGCCAGAAGGGCGATCCAGCGCAAGACCGGCGCGCGTGGACTGCGTTCCATCCTGGAAGGCATCCTGCTGGAGACAATGTTCGAACTGCCCACCCTGACGGGTGTGCAGGAGGTGGTGATCACCGCGGACGTGGTCGATGGCAAGGCGCGCCCGCTCTATACCTACTCCGACAAGGGCGAAGCGCGCGAGAAGAGCGCGGGCTGACGGCCCGTTTTCCCCGCCGGGTTCGTCCCTTCGCCCCTGGACAGATCGTTCGGCGCGTCAGCGGTCATCCCATTGTCAGCAGGCCGCACCAGAACTGGATGCCATGCGTGGTGTCCACATCCTGCTTGCGCAGGAAGGTGAGCCGTCCGTCCGTGCCGATCCGGTAGATGGACAGCCCGGCGCTGACGCTGCGGATATTGCCGTTCTCCTCCACCGACATCGGCGTCGTGCTGGCGGCCACCAGCAGCTTGCCGCTGGGGTCGATCACGAAAGTTCGAAGCTCGAAGCCATGCGCATCGGCATTCTGGATGCGGGTCGGCTCGCCAGTGGCGGGATTGATCGCCCACACCGCCACACTGTTTTCGCCGCCGTTCCAGACTTTGCGGCCGTCCTTTTCCACCGTGCCCGAGCCGCGATTGGTCTGATAGACGAACTTGCCGCCGGGGTGGACGTGGATTGGGCCGACGCCCTGGCCGCGATGCTTTTTCTTGCCGTCCGGGTCTACAAGCGCATTCTTCTGGAACAGCGGCTCGCCCGACAGCCGTCCTTCCGGCGTCATGCCATAGACGCACAGGGCATTTTCCCGCTCCAGCGAAACATAGGCAAAACGGCCGTCCGGTGAAAAATCCAAGTGGCGCGGGCCAAATCCGATGCCATCGCCATGCGGCGCCAGCTTTTGCAGGGCCGACAATTTTCCGTCCTTGAGGCCGAACACCTCGATATAACCGGGATCCTCGGGATTGCCGGGCCTGGGATCGTTGCCGCGGCTGCAGAGCGTGACAGTCTTGCCCGACGGCGTTGCCCGCACCTGGTGGGCATAGACTCCGAAATCCAGAGACGGGTCCTGGGGGACCTCCGCGCCAATGGTGCCGTCGCCATTCAGGCGGAATACGTGAATCATGCTTGGGATGTTGAAGGCGACCAGCAGGTAACGGCCGCTCATGTCCGTGGAGCAGTGGATGGGCCGCACCGGCAGCAGTTTGCGCGGGCCGTGCTCGGTCAGGGCGCCATCCGCGCCGATCCTGAATGCAAGGGCATAATGTCTTTTGTCCGCGCCGGCCGCGCCGGCCGGTCCGCTGGGCGGCTGGCCGTTGCTGGCCACGACGTAGAGCAGGCGCCCTGCCGGATGCGGCCAGGCATACTGCAGGTTGGCGGGCAGGGTGACGCCAGCCTTCTGGCGAAGTGAGCCGGCCGCCACATCGAGGTCGTAGTGGATCAGGTTCGGCCCCAGGCTGGCGTAGAAGGGCAGGGTGGATTGCGCGCGCGCCGAATGCGGCCAAAGAGTTCCCGTCAAGGCGGCGGCAATTCCCGCATTCAATCCGCGACGATTCAGCATCCCCGTCCTCCCCGTTTTTCGTTCAACATAGCGGCTCATGCGTCCATTGCGCTACGGCACGGGGAAAAATGCATGTTCCCCACCGATTCCGGCGGAGAATCAGGGGGCTCACTGCCGCTTGGGGGTTGGCCCGGCTTGAAACCAACCTTTAGGGGGCCCACGTTACCGTATCCGGAGCCGGCTCGGTTGAGCGGCTCTTCAGCATCGCCGCGAAGGCGGCAATCAGCCGGGCCCCTTGCCCATCTGGGAAGGGACTGGTTTTCAAAGGCCGGCGGTTTGGCCGGCAGGAGCAACGCCATGGCGGATGACGCCAACGACAAGGTTCAGTCAGTTTCGAGCACGGCGCCGGTGCTGCCGCTGCGCGACATCGTGGTATTCCCTCACATGATCGTCCCGCTTTTCGTGGGGCGTGAAAAGTCCGTGCGCGCTCTGGAAGAGGTCATGAACGACGAGAAGCAGATCCTGCTTCTGACCCAGAAGAACGCCGCCGAAGACGATCCGACGGCCGACGGTCTGCACACCATCGGCACCATGGCCACCGTGCTGCAGCTGCTGAAGCTGCCCGACCAGACCGTGCGTGTCCTGGTGGAGGGCAAGGGACGCGCGCGCGTCACCGGATTTTCCCCGCGCAGCGATTTTTTCCAGGCGACGGTCGAACCGATTGCCGAAGAGACTGCCGGCGCCCAGGAATCCGAAGCGCTGATGCGCACGGTGAAGGCCAATTTCGAGCAGTATATAAAGCTGAACAAGAAGGTTCCGTCCGAGACCCTGGCCGCGGTGGCGCAGATCGACGATCCGGCGCGCCTGGCCGATACCGTCGCCTCGCACCTGTCGGTGAAGATCGGCGACCGGCAGGCGTTGCTCGAAACATTCAAGACGACTGAGCGGCTGGAGAAGATCCTGTCGCTGATCGAGGCCGAAATCGGCGTTCTGCAGGTTGAGCGGAAGATCCGCAGCCGCGTGAAGCGCCAGATGGAGAAGACCCAGCGGGAATATTATCTGAACGAGCAGCTCAAGGCGATCCAGAAGGAACTCGGCGAAGGCGATGAAGGCCGCGACGAGATGAACGAGCTGGAAGATCGCATCCGCAAGACCAAGCTGTCCAAGGAAGCTCGCGAAAAGGCGATGGCCGAAGTCAAGAAGCTGCGCTCCATGTCGCCGATGAGCGCAGAGGCCACGGTGGTGCGCAACTATCTGGATTGGCTGCTCTCCCTGCCGTGGGGCAAGAAGAGCAAGATCAAGCGCGACATCGTTGCCGCCGAAAAGGTGTTGAACGACGATCACTATGGCCTGGAGAAGGTCAAGGAGCGCATTCTGGAATACCTGGCTGTCCAGCAGCGCGTCGGCGTGCTCAAGGGTCCCATCCTGTGCCTGGTTGGTCCGCCGGGTGTGGGCAAGACTTCGCTCGCCCGTTCGATCGCGAAGGCGACGGGACGCGAGTATATCCGCATGAGCCTGGGCGGGATGCGTGACGAGGCCGAGATCCGTGGCCATCGGCGCACCTATATCGGCTCCATGCCCGGCAAGATCATCCAGTCGATGAAGAAGGCGAAGGCTTCAAATCCGCTGTTTCTGCTTGACGAAATCGACAAGCTGGGCGCGGACTATCGCGGCGATCCTTCCAGCGCCCTGCTGGAAGTGCTCGAACCCGAGCAGAACGCGACCTTCAATGAACATTAC
>JBEHXB010000115.1:0-7168 GCA_048498895.1 Pseudomonadota bacterium | reverse complement strand
CTTGCCGCCATTCGCACTGTCGAATGGTGGCCCATCCCAAGCGAAATTTCCCTGCACGGGGTTGGGCCCAAAACCATTGTAGTCCGATGTGGAATAGGGCGTGAATGTCTTCACCTGAAAGATCGGATTCTTCCAGCCATCGCCCACGATCAGATTGTTGCGAAAATGCATGTTCGAGGCCGGACCCAGTGCGCCGGCACTACCGATGAAGGTGTTATTGTAGACCAGTATTCCGGCGGGATTGTCCAGCAGCTTCAGTCCGCCGGCCGTGGTATTGTTATAGGAGATGTTGCGGTAAATGTATGCAGGACCTCCGAAGATGGGCTGGGTACTATACGCAAGCTGGGCCGTATTGACGCAGCGATTGTCGAAAGCGCGCATATTGTGTACGCCGCCGTCCAACTCGATGCAGTTGTCGGTGATATTGAACATATCATTTCCGTAAAAGTCGACTGAGGCGCCCTGCTCTTGCGGCACCGGGCTGGGATTTCCGAATGTCGCGTTGTCGATGGCGTCGTGGAAATTGGCAACATAATTATGGGCCACAACATGCCCTTGCCCGTACACCTTGACCGCATACTCACTGGTTATCAGAGCGGGAAAGCCGGGATATTTGCCCCACACGTTGGCACCGATCCAGCTTGTTAGATGCGCAGGATCGTGGCGGCCCAGGAATACGTTGTTGGCGATGTAATAGTCCTTTGACTTGGCCCAATCGTCGCGCACGACCCGCCCGACGTCGTAAGCGCGGCTGTTGACAAGAGTGAAGCCATCGGCACCCGTGATATCCTTTATTCCCAGCAGGAATGCGACGTTGGTGTTGCGCACCGTGATGCCGTCAAAATAATTGTAATTCGCTGCCAGAAGGTTGAACAACGTGTCGTTTCCGGCGCCATCAAATATAACCTCGCCGTCGCCCGCCGCCTTGATGACAATGGGCCTGTCCGGCGTGCCGCTGGCGGTGAGGTAATAGGTGCCATCGAATGAGGTGCCGTAATTTTCGACGCTTTTGTCGAAACCGCCATAGACAAAGCGATTGTCCTTGTAGACACCGGCATGCACCAGAATTACGTCACCCGGCTTTACCCGGGGCGGAAAGACGTTGCTGTGGTCACTTTCGTCCGCCCCCATATAGTAGGCCGCCAGCAGGCCTATGAACTCGTTGGGGCCAAGCGCGCCCTTATGGCTGAAGGGATAGACCTGATAGACGTGCCCGCCCGCCGCGGGCCGGGGAACCGCGCGCGTCCTCACTGTAACGGTCTTGTCCGCCGCTCCAATGACGCCATCCGGATCGCGCATGGCGAAGTGGACTTCATATTCGGTATCCGGCTGAAGGTTCAGCACACTGCCGGCAAACCCCGGAGGCACGGTATAATTATAATAATTAAGGCCGCCGTATTGCGGCTTGGGGCCCGCGATGAACTCGCCGCCCATACGAAACAGGGGCAAGGCCGGGCGCCACGCGGCATCCCCGCTCTTGCGGTAAGTCACGACCACCGCCGCATTGCGATTATCGTCACCGCTGATCTTCCATTCAAAGCCGAGCGACTTGAGTGTGGGCCTCTCAACGATAAAGAGGCCAGGCGCAACCGCGTTGTCCGCCGCCTCCGCCCTACCCGCCAGTCCGCAGATCAGTGCCGTCAAAAGGAGGACTCGTCGCATACAGCCCCCCGGTCAATTGCCGGAAGGCGCCGACTGCAATGCCTCTGCGATCGCGTGGCGCATCAACTTTGGCTCATAGTTGGGGTCATAGAGCGTCGGCCGCTTCAATGCTCCGTCCTCCCGGATGTTGCGGGTCTGCAGCCATGAATGGTGATCGACCAGCCCCCACGCCACAATGTAGTCAAGTTGGGGATAGTTCAGCATAAACTTGAGATAGCGCTTCGTGATATCGGCATGGGCCTCGTCCCGCACCCGGTTGTCCGGCGGCAGGCCCGTTTCCCCGACATCGAATTCGGTGATCGAGAGCCGGTGTCCCATTGCAGTAACGGCATCCAGAAAGCTTTTCAGGCTGGCCTGCTCGTTGGCGTCGAAAGACAGGTTGCCCATTACGTCTCCGATGAGCCCGGGACCGATGTGGCTCTGCACGCCGACCATATCGACCTTCACACTCTGCGATTTCAACCTGGACAGCAGCTTCAGTACGCCCTCGCGGTGCCGCGCGCTTCCTTCCGTCCACCCCATATAATCATTATAGACCAGCGACGCGTGCGGCGCGGCCTGGCGGGCTGCATCGAATGCGATGTCAACGACCGCATCACCCAGACGTTTGTGAAACGCATCGTCGCGCATCAGGCCCGTATGCGGGTCGATCGCCTCGTTGACCACGTCCCATGAAAAGATGCGCGTGCCATAGCGCTTGCAAAAGGTGGTAATATGCTCGCGCAATAGCCGCTCTGCCTCGGTGGCGGGCCTGCTGCCGAAGTCATAATTGTTCAGCCATGCCGGCATGCGGTCGTAGCGCAGCCAGACAAGGTTGTGCCCGCGTATTTTCAATTTCTGATTTTCCGCCCAGTCAATGACGCGGTCAGAGTTGTAGTAGACGAAGTCTTTGGCATTCGGCCTGGTCCATGTCCAATAGACCCCTGCCGTGACGATGCCGCAGTCCCTCAGATGCACTTCTCGCGCTTTGACGTCATCAAAATCGGCAGGAATGCCGTGAGCCTGCGCCGGATCGCGGGCAAAACTGTTCAGGAAACTCCCGAATCCCACACGCCCTTTCGCCTTTGCGAGGGCATCGAGCGAGGCCCCGCCTTTGGGCTGCGCGGCAGCACTGTTGATGGTCGTTGAAGCCGCCGCCACAGCCGCGGTTTTGACAATTTCTCGGCGGGACATACCCATGGCGATTCCTCCTGCAACATATTCTGCCACTGGTGACGGCGACGGTTCTTACAAATCCTCCACGCGCGATCGATGAGCGGGAATTCGGCCTCCCGCCGCCGCCGGAAAAAAGGGGGCTGGCGCCGCGTTTACGACGCCAGCCCAGGGGGTATATCCGCTAGCCGGCAACCCTACAGGTTGCCCCTGATGCCGATGGTGAAGTAGCGGCCCATATCGTCGAAGAAGCCCATGGTCGGATAGAAAAGACCGGGGTTCGACGCATTGGTCGGTGACAATGGCGCGCGAGTATCACCGATGTTGGTGACCGTGAAGTACATGTCGGCATTGCCACCCCAAAGATCGAACTTGCGGTCGATCGTCACGTCCAGAACGTCATACGAGTTTATGCGAGGGACCGCATAGTTCTGGCTTGTAGCCGTGATCGGCGCATTGTTCTTCTTGAATCCGCTCAGCCACTGGTTCTGCATCGACAGGCCCCAGTCGCCAACCTGATACGACAGGAATGTCGTCTGGCGGGTCTTCGGCGCCACCGCCCAGGTCGGCGCGGCACCCGGGATATTCACCGTTGTGTTCAACGGCTGATAGCTCAGCAGGTGTCGCAGATTGAAGGAACCAGGGAAGCCCGAGATCAAACTGTCCATGTCCCAGTTGTAGTCGATCTCGATATCCCAGCCTTCCATCTTCTGGGTCGCGCTGTTCACGGGCGAATTCAGCACCTGTGTCGGGAAGTTGACATTCGGGTTCGTGAAGTTCGGGTCCGCCGGATTGGTGATCGGACGAACCGCCAGGGCGCAGAATGGTGAATTGTAGGCTGGCGCGCTGTCCAGGCAAATCTGCTGCACGGCCGTGCTCTGATAACTGATCGCCGTGATCGCGTCGGTCATGTGCGTTGTGTACCAGTCGACCGAGAAGGTCAGGCCCGGCACGAAGTCCGGCGTCAGCACGAGGCCCATGGTGTAGGTATGGGCGACTTCGGGCGTCAGTGCCGCGTTGCCCTTCGACACCAGCTGCGTGGAGTTGTTGCCGCCGGTCAAAAGATCGGTCTGGCCGGTCGAGGAGACGCCCACCGGACGATAAAGGTCATTCAGATTGGGCGCCCGAATGTCGACCGACATGGTGCCGCGGAAGCGGGCCAGGTCATTGACCTGCCAGTCGCCGCCGATCTTCCAGGTCTCCACCGAACCGGAGGTGGAATAGTCGGTGTAACGGCCGGCCAGGTTCAGCGAAACGCGCTGTGCCAGGGGCATGTCCTTCAGCAGGGGAACGTCGGTTTCCAACGCGAACTCGTAGACGTTGTTGTCCACGTCGACCGGCGCGTTGACGTTTTGCGCCCACAGCGGCGGCGCGCCGCCATTGGCCAGGCACAGGCGCAGGCCCGTACAGTTCACAAAATCGGTGGGCAGGGCATTGCTTTGCATTGTGTACGTCGCCCACCGGGCTTCGCCTGACAGCGCAGCGGAGACTTCGCCGGCGGGCAGGCCAAAGCCCAGCCCCCCCGCGATGGAACCGCCAACATCGTCCAGCGTCTGGGACAACACCCAGCTGGTGGACTGGGTTATGTAGCGGTAGGAGGCCGCCGAGGGCCCATCCTGCGGATTGAACAGGTTCAGCGGCTGGCATCCCGGATAAAGTGAGGCATACGCCGCCTGGGTGGTGACCCAGCAAACTACCGAGCCGCTCACATCTACACTGCCCACCTTGGTACCGGCCGGCGCGATCACAGCGTCCGCCGCCGCAAGGAAATTTGCATTATTGGTATTGTTGGGATTCTCAACCTTCACGCGGCTGTCGCCGTGGTTGAAATATACATCCCACTTGAACCGATCCATGATCGAGCCGGTCAAACCGACCTCGGCGTTCATGTAACGGTCCTGCCCCTTGGTCCGATAGATGTAGTTCTGGATGCCGGCGTCCCTGCCCCCAATATTGTTGAAGACATATCCCTGATCGTGGAAATAAGGCACGCCGGCGGGCGGCGGCGGCGGGGTACCGCCGCCCACATTCGGCGCCGGTTTTCCGGCCGCAGCCAGGCCCGCCAGATAGGCCGCCGGATCGGCGGGCAGCGTCAGCGTGCTGCTCGCAAGCTGCGTCTGGGCGGTGGGCGACAGGAACGGGTTGTCGGAGAAGTAGCTGTTGGGCGTCGAACCCGCCGAGCTCGACGTGGTCGGGAACCAGATGGCGTAGTTGTGCGACTCCGACCAGCTGCCCTGCACATAGGCGTTGATGTTATCGGTCAGGTCGTAGCTGGCGCGGCCAAAGAGTTCTGCCTGCCGCAAGGCGGACTTGAAGGTACCGAACTTGTCGTAGCCACCATCTCCACCGGACTCCAGGTTGGCGGTGCTGGTCGGCACACCATGCGTCGCCGGCGAGATATTTCCACCGCCGACGCCGAACTGGTACCCATTGTTGAAGGGGCAGCCCGTGCCGCAGACGATCAGGCCCAGCTCCGAACGATTATAGGTGCGGCCATAAGGAACGTTGGTGAAGGGCGCCGTCCGGCTGCCGGAGCCGGCCTGCACCCAGGCCTGACCATTCTCGCCGTAAGGGCGCGCGGTGATAGGCACCATGTCCTGCTGGAAATAGCGCGTAGCAACTTCGATGTGGCCGCGCCCACCGAACAGCGAAGTACCCCAGGCCTGCCCGAAGTTGAATTCGGCGGCGTCCTGATACTTCGAGATTCCCGCATTGAGGTTGTACTTGTAGCCCTCGAACTTCGTGTCGAGAATGAAGTTGACAACGCCGGCCACTGCATCGGAGCCATATACGGCCGACGCGCCGCCGGTCACCACGTCGACGCGCGTCATCAGGATCTGCGGCAGGACGTCGGTATCCACGGTCCCGTCTTCGTTGGACGGCGCCACGCGATGGCCATTCAGCAGGATCAGGGTGCGCGAAACGCCGAAGTTGCGCAGCGAAAGAACATTGCCCGAGGTGTTGCGGCTACCATTGTCCTGGCTGCGCGGTGTGCGGCCCCCGATAAAGACGGGCAGCTTGTTGAGCGCATCAGGAATATCGGTGGGCGTGGTGGCCTGCAGCTGGTCGGCTGTGACCGCAGTGATTGGCGTCGGCGACGCCGCGATATCGGAGATAAGACGAGAACCGGTGACGGTCACCGACTCGACGTTACTGTCCTGTGCGTATGCGGCCGTACTCAAGCCCAACAGGCTGGTGGCGCACAGCAACGCAGTCTTTAAATTCGGCGTCATGGAAGGCCCCTCGAGAGATGGTTTTGTTATGTGGTCAAACGGTAACCAACGTTGGCAGCGCTGCCAACAGAAAAATGGTAGCGCTGCCATTTTTCTCTCAGCGTGACAAAAATGTATGGGACACTAACTAACTATTTGAAAATAAACAATATTTCAAAGATCAGCTGGTCGCGCCGGGTATCACTTCGAAACCCATGTCCAAGACCTGGGCCGGACCGCCCGCCAGCAGCATTTGTGCGCCGATCCGGCCCATCGCGACGCGCGGTGTGCGGATGGTCGACAGCGGCTGCGGCGTGAGACGCGCGATCTCAAGACCGTTGTAGCCGAACAACGCCAGATCATCGGGAATCGAAATCCCATTCTCCAGGCAATGGAAATAGCCGCCGATCGCAAGGTCATCATTGGAGAAATAAATCGCGTCCAGATCGGACCTGCGTGCCAGCAGGCGGGCGATTCCGATGCGGCCGCCTTCCACCGAGGAGCCGCGATCAGGCGAAAATTCGTGATCTACGATGGCAATCCTGTTTTCCTCCATCGCCTGGCGGAAGCCATCCAGCCGCTTGCCCGCGCGAACATCGGAACGCATGTCGTGCCCGACATAACCGATGCGGCGATACCCGCGCCCCAGCAGAAATTCGGCGCTGGCGCGCCCTGCCCCGCGATGCGAGGAGCCCACCACCATGTCGATGCCTTCGCCGTCGACGTCCAGAAGCTCCAGCACGCGCACGCCGCAGCCCTTCATCATCTCTCGCGCCCGGTCGGTATGTTCCAGCCCTGCCACCATCAATCCCGAAGGGCGCCAGCTCAGGATCGATTCGATCAGCGCCTCCTCTCGCACCGGATCGTAGTTCGACACCCCAATGACCGGCTGGAAACCTGCGTCTTCAAGCACCGCATTGGCACCCGCCAGCACTTCGGGAACGACGGTATTTCCAACCGACGGGATCACGATCCCCACCAGCTTGGACGACATCGAAGCCAGTGTGCCCGCGATCCGGTTGGGGACGTAATGCAATTCCGCAGCGGCCTTGAGGATCTTCTCGCGCGTGCGCTGCGACACCGAGCCGTGGTTTCGCAACACCCGCGAAACCGTGCTCTCACCCACACCGGCCCGGCGTGCG
>JBEHXB010000114.1:0-7201 GCA_048498895.1 Pseudomonadota bacterium | reverse complement strand
ACTGAAGCCGGCAATCTTCTCCGACAGCAGCCGCAGGCCGGCACTGTGGTTGCGCAGGTTCAGCAGCGGCGCCATCCACGACGCCAGCCGCGCATAGCGCGGCAGACCGGCGATCAGCCGGTCGCGCAGGCTGTATCCATGAACGTCGGCGCGCGCCTTCAGCACCTCGATTTTCATCCGCGCCATGTCGACGCCGGTGGGACATTCGCGCTTGCACGCCTTGCAGGAGACGCAAAGCTTCATCGTCTCCATCATCTCGTCCGAGGCAAACGCGCCCTCGCCCAGCTGGCCTGAAAGGGCCAGGCGCAGCGTATTGGCGCGGCCGCGGGTGACATGCTGCTCGTCGCGTGTGGCGCGATAGCTCGGACACATCGCCCCGCCTTCGGATTTCCGGCAGGCGCCATTATTGTTGCACTGCTCGGCCGCGCCCTGGAACCCGCCAATGGCGCCGGGATACTCCGACCAGTCCAGTGCGGGCGCGAAGTCGCGCACGGCGTAGCCCGGCGGGTAGCGGAACAGATCGCGCTGGTCGAATTTGGGACTGCGCACGATCTTGCCGGGATTCATCAGGCCGGAGGGATCGAAGGTGTCCTTGACCTCCTCGAACGCCTTCACAAGCCGCTCGCCGAACATCGGCTGATGGAATTCGCTGCGCACCAGTCCATCGCCATGCTCGCCGGAATGCGAGCCCTTGTACTGGCGCACAAGCGCGAAGGCTTCCTCGGCGATGGCGCGCATGGCCTTGACGTCTTTCTCCTGGCGCAGGTTCAGCACCGGGCGCACATGCAGACAGCCCTCGCTGGCATGGGCATACCAGGTGCCCCGCGTGCCGTGGCGTTCGAAACATTCGGTCAGCCTGGCGGTGTATTCCGCCAGATGCGGCAGCGGCACCGCACAATCCTCGACGAAGGAGATCGGCTTGCGCTGATCCTTCATGGACATCATGATGTTGAGCCCGGACTTGCGCAGCTCGGTAACGGCGTTTTGCAGGGCCGGATCATAAATCTCGACGACCCCGCCCCAGTTCGCCCCTTCCTGGCGGAAGTCGAACCCCAGATCGCCCATCAGCTGAACAAGCCGCGCCATGCGGCGCAGGTTTTCCTCCTCGCCGGAATCAAATTCCACCAGCAGGATCGCGGCAGGCTTGCCCCGCAGCATCGCATCCAGCGTGGCATGGAACATGGGAATATCCGCAGCCAGGCCCAGCATGGTGTCGTCCACCAGCTCAACCGCAATGGGCTTGAGGGTGACGATATGCTGGGCCGCATCCATGGCGGCATGAAAACTGCCGAAATGGCACACCCCCAGCGCGCGCTTTCCCAGCACCGGCGACAATTGCAGTTCGATGGCGGTGGAATAGGCCAGCGTGCCTTCCGAGCCCACCAGTATATGCGCCAGGTTGATGCGGTTGCGGCAGGGGCCCAGCGCGTCGAGGTTATAGCCGCCAACGCGTCTGTGCACCTTGGGGAAACGCGCCTCGACCTCGCCCGCTTCGCGCGCGCCGATGGCCATCAGCTTTTCCGCCAGCGGGCGCGTCCGGGCGTCCGCATCCGACAGGTCCGGCGCCACTTCGCCAAAATGCATGGCCGTGCCGTCGGCCAGCACCGCATCGATGGAAAGCACATTGGACCGCATGGTGCCGTAGCGCAGCGACCGTCCGCCGCAGCTGTTGTTGGCAGCCATGCCGCCGATGGTGGCGCGGCTGGAGGTGGAAACATCCACCGGAAACCAAAGGCCATGCCGCTTCAACTGCCGGTTCAGGTCATCCAGGACGATGCCCGGTTCCACTGTGACCCGCCGGCCTTCGACATCCAGCGACAGGATGCGATTGAGATATTTCGATCCGTCTATAATCAGGCCGCTGTTTACCGTCTGGCCGCACTGGCTGGTGCCGCCGCCACGGGCGGTTACCGCGATCCCTTCATCCCGCGCCAGGCCCAGTGCCGCCACGGCACCATCCATGCTGGCGGGCACGACCACCCCGGCCGGCATGATCTGGTAATGCGAGGCATCGGTGGCATAGCGGCCACGGTCGAAGGTCCCGAACAACACCTCGCCCGCGACATGGGCTTTCAGGCGCCTTTCCAGGCCGGGATTCAACATGGCTGGCATGTGGTCAAACGCGTCCCTGTGACAAAGTTTTTTCCCGACTTTTTGCCCGTTTAAGGCTAAAAGCAATCCAATTATGAACCGGCCTCCCGCGGGCCGATGGAGGAAAATCATGGCGCAGGGCATGCACTATCTTCAGATTCCGGGCCCGAGCCCCGTTCCCGAGCGCATCCAGCGCGCGATCGACCGTCAGGTCATCGACCATCGCAGCGCCACCTTCCAGAAGCTGGGCAGGGAAGTGCTGGAGGCCATCCGGGAGCCTTTCGGCACCCGCCAGCCCGTGATCATCTTCCCCGCATCCGGCACCGGCGCCTGGGAAGCCGCCATCGCCAATACCCTGTCGTCCGGCGACAGGGTGTTGATGGTGGAGACCGGCCAGTTTGCCGTGCTGTGGAGCCAGATCGCCAAACGCTGGGGCCTTCAGGTCGAAATGCTTGAGACCGACTGGCGCCACGGCGTAAACCCGGGCGAAATTGAAGCCAGGCTATCCGAAGACAAGGCACACACCATCAAGGCCGTGATGGTGGTACACAATGAAACCGCCACATCCTGTGCCAGCGACATTGGCGCGGTTCGCAAGGCGATGGACAAAGCCCATCATCCCGCCCTTCTGATGATCGACTCGGTCTCGGCGCTCGCCTCCATGCCGGTAAAGCAGGACGAATGGGGCGTTGACGTGGTGGTGTCCGGCTCGCAAAAGGGCATGATGA
Organism: Pseudomonadota bacterium; assembly: GCA_048498895.1. Classification (GTDB taxonomy): domain Bacteria; phylum Pseudomonadota; class Alphaproteobacteria; order Micropepsales; family Micropepsaceae; genus Rhizomicrobium. The sequence goes on along the minus strand of JBEHXB010000114.1, from coordinate 4,382 downwards.
TGCCGCCAGGCCTGGCCTTCACTGGCGTCTCGCAAAAGGCACTGGCCGCGTCGAAGACCAGCAACCTGCCCCGTTCCTACTGGGACTGGTCGGAAATGCTGAAGTTCAACGAAAATGGCTTCTTCCCGTACACGCCCGCCATCAACCTGCTCTATGGCCTGAAGGAAGCGCTGGCGATGTTGCGCGAGGAAGGGCTCGAGAATGTCTTCGCCCGGCATGAGCGCCTTGCGGCCGCCACCCGGGCGGCGGTGCAGGCCTGGGGACTGGAGCTGCAGTGCGCCGATCCAAAGGCCTATTCGCCGGTACTGACCACCGTGCGCACGCCCGCCGGTTTTGATGCCGACGCCTTCCGCAAGGTGGCGCTGGAGCATTTCAACATTTCGCTGGGCATGGGATTGGGCAAGGTTCTGGGCAAGGCATTCCGCATCGGTCATCTGGGCGACATCAACGAGCTAACCCTGATGGCGGCGCTGTCGGGAGTAGAGATGGGCCTGAAGGTCGCGGGCGTGCCCCACAAGGCCGGCGGCGTCCTGGCGGCCATGGACGTTCTGACGGGAGAAAGCAAGAAACTGCGCCTTTCGGCCTGAAAGGTTCAACAGGGAGGGGATGGGGATGAAACGGCTTGCAATCACCGCCGCGCTGATGTGCGGCGCCGCACTGTGTCTTTCACCGGTCGCCGGAGCGCAACCCGCACCGCCGACGGCGGCGGCAACCGCCAATGTGCCGCTGGCCGCGAAGATCGGCCATTACGATCCCTCCAAGACCAGGCCGCTCAAAGCGGTGCATGATGGCGCCGGCACCATGAATTTCGGGCCCATCATGGGCGCCAACGGGCTGTCGACCAACCTGCTCTTCCTGCACCGGGGTGTGATCCATCCCCACAGCGGCATCGGCCAGCATTTCCACAATCACTGCGAAGAGATGTTCGTCATCTTCGACGACACCGCGCAGTTCACCGTCAACGGCCGCACGTCGCAGCTGACCGGCACCTGGGGCGTACCCGACCGCATGGGTAGTGCACACGGCATCTACAATCCCACCGACCATGACATCGAGTGGATGAACATCAATGTCGGCGTCTCCAAGACCTATGACGCATTCAACCTGGGCGATGACCGGGTGGGCGCTCCGCTGGACAAGGTGCCCCAGTTCGTCACCATGCATCTGGACAGGAGCCTGTTGAAGCCGGTGGATGGCGAAGCGGGCGTCTCGCGCCGCCGCGCGCTGGGGCCTTCGGTGTTCTACACGCCCTGGTCCTTTGTCGACCATCTGCTGATTCAGCCGGGGGCGGTTCTGCCCCCCACCACCGACCGCGACATGAGCGCGGCCTATTATGTGATATCGGGCGATGGCAGCGCGACGGTGAACGGCGAGACGGTTTCGATCAAAAAGGGCGATGCGGTTCCGGTGGACCTGGGTCAAACCAAGAGCTTCAAGGCCGGCAGCCAGCCGCTTGAACTGATGGTCATAGGCGTGGCCCGCGACATGAAGGCGAAGGACGCCTTCATGGCCGATCCCAAGAACGCATTCTGAGAAAACGCCGTTCCGGTGTGCCCGGAACGGCGCCACCATCGCCTATTTGCGATAATACATCGGGATCTCGCCCGCGATCTTGCTGTGCAGCCGGTACAGGCTGGTCGAGCCCGTGAGATAAACCGTCCGGCCATCCTCGGCAAAAGCGATATTGGCCACGATTTCCGGAATCTTGATCTGGCCCAGCACCTTGCCCTGGGGGCTGATGATACGTACCCCGCCCGGCCCCGAGGTCCAGACATTGCCGGCGCTGTCCACCTTCAGACCATCGGGCACATCGGGCGCAGTGCCGGGATAGCTGATGAAGGTGCGCCGGTTGGAAACTTTCCCGCCGGGTCCCACATCGTAGGCATAGACCGCCATCTGGGGCATCGAGTTGGAGACGTAAAGCGTCTTGCCGTCGGGCGAAAATCCGATTCCATTGGGCGTCTTGAGGTCGGTGATCACGGGCGTCAGCTTGCCGCCGGCATAGCGGAACACCGCATTGAACTTGAGCTGCTTCTTGGGATCGGCGTCCATCTTCGCCAGGCCGAAAGGCGGATCGGTGAACCACAGCGCGCCGTCCTTCGCGAATACCAGGTCGTTCGGACTGTTCAGCCGCTTGTTTTCATACCGGGACAGGAAGGGTTTGAGGTTGCCCTTATCGTCCATGCGGTCGATGGTCCCGATGGCCATGCGCGTCACAAGAATGGAGCCATCCTTGTCGGTGACCATGGCGTTGGAGCCGAAATTGCCGTCGGGAGGCGCATTCTTCATTCCGCCGGAATCGTTCAGGATCACCGTCACCTTGCCGGTCTTCGGGTCATAGGTGCGCACCTTGTCCCCGCGCACGTCACTGAACCACAGCTTGCCATCCCTCCACATCGGCCCTTCGACGAAGATGAAACCGGTGGCGACCTTTTCGATCTTGGTGCCGGGCGCGATCACCTTGTCCAGGGCCGGATCCATCCGCTGGATTCCAGTCTGGGCGACGGCGGCCGTGGCGACCGGTACTGCCAGCAGACCCAGCAGCATCGCACGTGTCAGGAATTTCATGATGTTTCCCCTCTGATTGCGGCGGGAACCCTATGTCTCCAGCAGGGTATCGGGCAACTGATTCCGCGGCGTACCGTCGGAGGGGAAGTGTGCCGCCAGGGCATCGCCACAGATACGAATAGCGGTCACGAACCCATCCGCGGGCCTGCTTGACTTCATGCCTTCGGTTACGGCGGCCACCGCCGAATTCCAAGGCCCCTCACCCACAGCCTTGTGTATGGCCTCGTGTGCGACCAGTTCCACCTGCCGATCGGCCAGCGAGGCATAAATCAGGATATGCGGCTCATGGTGACGCGCACCCGCGGCCACGAAATGATTGCGGGCCACCTGCCGGACCCGGTGGCGCTTCAGGAAGCGCGGAGTCATGACGCGGCGCACTGACGGCAATGAGACAACCAGCACAACAACCGCAAAAATTCCAGCCTGCAACAGGGAATAGGCGGTCAACGCGCGCAGGATCATGCTTTCCACTGCACGCGCCGATTCATCGGTCCAGCTGGTGAAGATACCGGTCAGAGCCAGCCGGTGCAGCCCCGCCCACACCATCAAGGCCGGCGCCAGAAGCGCAGCGAGCGCGCCCCAGGCCAGCGGTACTTCGCGATAACGGGATACTTCCTGGGCCAGCACGCAGAAAACCTCGCCGCGCGTGCGCTGCTCCGCCTCGGTGATGGCCGCACTGATGCGATCATGGTCTTGCCGGCTCAACATCACCAACTCCCCGATGCGCCGCCGCCGCCGAAGGAACCGCCACCGCCGCTGAAGCCCCCGCCGCCCCAACCGCCGCCACCGCCCCAGCCGCCGCGTCCACCGCCACCCATGAACAGGAAGGGAAGCACCCCCCAGCCGCCAAACATCCGCAGGAATATAAACACGATGACGATGAAGATGATCACCGCGCTGAAGGGCGGGCCGCCGTTGCCGCGCTGCGCCACCTGGTGCTCAGCCGCCGCGGCGCGCTTTTCCGCCGTGGAGCTATCCAGCGACAATTGCTCAATCAGGGCATCGACGCCGGCCGTTGCGCCGGCGTCGTAATCGCCGTCACGGAAGGCAGGCAGGACCTTGGTCTGGATGATGACCGATGACAGCGCGTCGGTCAGGATGGGCTCCAGCCCATATCCCACCTCAATGCGGGTGCGGTGCTCCTTGGGCGCGATTATGAAAAGTACGCCATTGTTCAGCTTGCCCTGGCCGATGCCCCAGGCGCGGCCGAGCTGATAGCCAAAGTCGCTGATCTCATAGCCCTGCAGCGAGGGGACGGTCACCACGACCAGCTGGCGCGAAGTCTTGGCCTCCAGCGCCGCCAGCTTTCCGGTCAGGTCCTGCTTTACGGAATCCGACAGGATACCGGCGTCATCCACCACCCGCCCCGTCAGCGCGGGGAATTTCGGCGCCGCCTGGGCTCCCGGCGCAAAGCCGGGAGCAATCAGGCAAAGGAAGGCCAGGACCGCGGTAAAGGCCCGCATCGATTACGGCTTCGCCGGCTGGGTGCCGGGCTGGGCCGCCTGCGGCGCTGGCGCCGGAGGACCGGAGGTGTTGAAGTTCACCGTGGGCGCAGTCTGCGCCGCGGCGGTGGCCGAGAAGGGCGTCGCCTGCTTGTAGGACTTGTAGACCGTCGCCGCCCATATCGAACCGGGAATGGTTACCAGCTCGGTATTGTAGTCCTGGACTGCCGCATTGTAGTCGCGCCGCGCGATCTCGATGCGGTTCTCGGTGCCCTCCAGCTGCGACTGCAGCGCCAGGAAGTTTGCGTTGGATTTCAGGTCCGGATAATTCTCACTCACCGCCAAAAGCCGTCCAAGCGCGCCGGAAAGCTG
>JBEHXB010000113.1:0-7206 GCA_048498895.1 Pseudomonadota bacterium | reverse complement strand
CGGGCATGACCCTGCACAAGATGCCGCTGTTCGTGTGGTCGATCCTGGTGACGGTGTTCCTGTTGCTGCTGTCGCTGCCCGTCCTGGCCGGCGCCATCACCATGCTGCTGACCGACCGCAATTTCGGCACCACCTTCTTCAATCCGGCCGGCGGCGGCGACCCGATCCTTTACCAGCACCTGTTCTGGTTCTTCGGCCATCCCGAGGTGTACATCCTGATCCTGCCGGGCTTCGGCATGATCAGCCACGTCGTGGCGACCTTCTCCAAGCGTCCGGTGTTCGGCTATCTGGGCATGGCCTATGCCATGGTCGCGATCGGCTTCATCGGCTTCCTGGTCTGGGCGCACCACATGTACACGGTGGGCCTGTCGGTCGACACCAAGGCCTATTTCGTCTTCGCCACCATGGTCATCGCGGTGCCGACCGGCATCAAGGTGTTCAGCTGGATCGCGACGATGTGGGGCGGTTCGATCGAGTTCAAGACCCCGATGCTGTGGGCGGTCGGATTCGTCTTCCTGTTCACCGTTGGCGGCGTGACCGGCGTGGTGCTGGCGAACGCCGGCGTCGACGTCGTGCTGCAGGACACCTATTACGTCGTGGCGCACTTCCACTACGTGCTGTCGCTGGGCGCGGTGTTTGCGATCTTCGCCGGATTCTACTTCTGGTTCCCGAAGTTCACCGGCTACATGTATAACGAGACGCTGGGCAAGATTCATTTCTGGATCACCTTCATTGGCGTGAACCTGGCCTTCTTCCCGATGCACTTCCTGGGCCTGGCGGGCATGCCGCGCCGCTATGCGGACTATCCCGACGCCTATGCGGGCTGGAACTACGTCTCGTCCATCGGTGCCTTCATCGCGGGCTTCGGCGTGCTGGTGTTCCTGGTCATCGTGGCCGAGGCCTTCATGAAGAAGCGCAAGGCCGGGGATAATCCCTGGGGCGTTGGCGCCACCACCCTGGAATGGACGCTGCCCTCGCCGCCGCCCTTCCACCAGTTCAACGAACTGCCCAGGATCCGCTAAAGGAAACCGGACGGACAATGTCGCTTTCGCTTGTCGAACCCCGTGTCACCACCGTCGGCGATTTCTTCGCGCTGCTGAAGCCGCGCGTGATGAGCCTTGTGGTGTTCACGGGGCTGGCGGGGCTGTTCGCGGCGCCGGGGCAGATCCATCCCCTGACAGCCTTCACCGCGCTGCTCTGCATCGCGGTCGGGGCAGGGGCGTCCGGCTGCCTCAACATGGCCTACGACCACGACATCGACCGGCTGATGGCGCGCACCGCCACACGGCCAATCCCGCTGGGCCGTGTCGTCCGCGAGGATGCGCTGGCCTTCGGCTGGGCGCTGGCGGTGGCCTCTGTCGCGACCATGTTCCTGTTCGTGAACCTGCTGGCCGCGGGCCTTCTGGCATTCACGATATTCTTCTATGTCGTTGTCTATACCCTCTGGCTGAAACGGCGGACGCCGCAGAACATCGTGATCGGCGGCCTGGCGGGCGCGCTGCCGCCGGCAATCGGCTGGGCGGCCGTGACCGGCGATCTGACGCTGGCGCCGCTGCTGCTGGTGGCCGTCATCTTCGTTTGGACGCCGCCGCATTTCTGGGCGCTGGCGCTGTGGCGGTCGGGCGATTACGCACGCGCCGGCGTGCCGATGCTGCCGGTGGTCAGGGGCAAGGCGCATACCCGGGCGCAGATCCTGCTTTATTCGCTGGTGCTGGTGCCGCTGGGCGTGGCGCCGGCGCTGCTGGACATCGGCGGCCCGCTCTATCTGGCGGCCAGCGCTGGAATCGGTCTCTGGTTCCTGTGGGAGGCGGTCGCCGTCTTCCGCGAAACCGACTCGTTGAAGGAGCCCGCCGCCCATCGCCTGTTCGGGGTTTCGCTGCTTTATCTGGCGGCGTTGTTCGCGGCCCTGATCGCCGAGAGGCTGATCGGCCTGCATCCGCTTTCCCTGGCACGGCTGTTGCTGATGGTGCCAGGCGCGTGAGGGACGACGATGCAAACCGCGCGCGTCGCAAACGGAATATCGCTCTCGCCCTGGTTCTGGGCGGGTTCGCTGTGCTTGTTTATCTTATGTCCATCGTGCGCTGGCACGGCGGGCAATAACATTGGGGCCTGATGCTATGTCGAGCGACGTGAAACACGATTATCACCTGGTCGATCCCAGCCCCTGGCCGGTTGTCGGCTCGATGGCCGCCTTCGTGATGATGGTCGGCGCGGTCCTGTGGATGCACAAGGGCTATGCGGGCTTCGGTCCGCTGGGCGGCCAGCCCTGGGTCTTCCTGATCGGCCTGGCCGGCGTGCTCTATACCATGGCCGGCTGGTGGCGCGACGTGATCCGCGAATCCGTCGTCCTGGGCAACCACACGCCGGTGGTGAAGCTGCACCTGCGCTACGGCATGCTGTTGTTCATCGCCTCGGAAGTGATGTTCTTCGTGGCCTGGTTCTGGGCCTATTTCAATTCGGCACTCTTCTTCAACGATGTCAGCATCGGCAGCTGGCCACCCGGCGGCATCACCACGCTGGATCCCTGGCACTTCCCGCTGCTGAACACGCTGATCCTGTTGACCTCGGGCACGACGGTGACCTGGGCCCATCACGCCATCCAGACCGGCGACCGCAAGGGCGCGATCCAGGGTCTGGCCCTGACGGTGGCGCTGGGCATCAGCTTCACCTGCGTGCAGGCCTGGGAATATGCCCATGCGCCGTTCACCTTCGGATTGAACCATCTGGCGCTGGTGCCCTTCACCGATGCGGCCCATATCGACCTGGCCGCGGGCGCGGGCAATTTCGACGCCATCTATGGCTCGACCTTCTTCATGGCGACCGGCTTTCACGGCTTCCATGTGATTGTCGGCACCATCTTCCTGACCGTCTGCCTGTTCCGCGCCATCGCGGGCCAGTTCACGCCCACCCGCCATTTCGGCTTCGAGGCGGCGGCCTGGTACTGGCACTTCGTCGACGTCGTCTGGCTGTTCCTGTTCGCCTGCATCTATGTCTGGGGCGAGGGACCGATCAGCGTAGGCTAGGTCTTTGCCCGCACACGGCCTTGCGGGAGCGCCCATGGCGCCATGCCCGCATCGCCGGGTCATGGTGGACCGGCCAGGATGCCGTCGGCCTGTGAGGTTCTCTTGACGACGCCAAACACAGCCAAAGCCATTTTCCTCGGCCTCTGTCCGCGCTGCGGGCAGGGGCCGTTGTTCCATGGCTATATCGCCGTGCGCAAACAGTGCCCGTCCTGCGCCCTCGATTACGCCATCTTCGATCCGGGCGACGGGCCGGCGGTGTTCGGCATACTGATCGTGGGCGCCATCGTCTGCGCTCTGGCGCTGTGGGTGGAATTCACCTTCCAGCCGCCCTTGTGGGTGCATGCCGCGCTGTGGGCGCCGCTGATCGCGATCCTGACCGCGGTCTTCCTGCGCCTGTCCAAGTCGGCGCTGCTGGTCCTGCAGTACCGGAACAAGGCGGGAGAGGCCAGGCTGGGATGACGTTTCGTCCCTATCCCGGCCTGACGATCGCCTGCGCCATCCTGTTCGCCCTTCTTTGCGGCCTGGGCGTGTGGCAGCTCGAGCGGCTGCAATGGAAGCTGGCGCTGATCGCGCGGGTGAACGGCCACATGACGGCGGCACCCGTGCCGCTGGACCGCATGATGGCCATGAACCCCGACGAGGCCCAGTACCGCCGCGTCACCATCACCGGCCGCTTCGATCATGCCCGCGAGGCCTATGTCTTCGGCACCGATGCCGATGGCGATCCGGCCTATCATGTGCTTACCCCCTTCCACACGGATGATGGCCGCTGGCTGATGGTGGACCGGGGCATCGTGCCCAAGGAGAAGCTGGCTCCGGCCAGCCGCGCCGCCGGGAATCCGGGCGCGCGGACCAGCGTCACCGGGGTCTGGCGCCTGCCGGATGCGCCGGGCCTGTTCACCCCGCCGCCGGACCTGAAGCATCGCGTCTGGTATTCCCGCGACCTGAAGGCCATCGCCGCCGCCGACCATCTCAGCCTGGCCGCTCCCGAACTGGTCGAGGCCGACGCCACGCCCAATCCCGGCGGCTGGCCGAAGGGTGGGCAGACAGTGGTGACATTCCGCAACCAGCATTTGTCCTATGCCGTCACCTGGTTCGGGCTGGCGGCCGGGCTGGTGGGCGTCTGGCTGGCCTACCATATCTCCAAGGGCCGGATTTCCAGGAAATAGGCCGGGAAAAGAAGGTAGCACCCGAGGGCGCCGGGGCCCTATAAGGGCCGCCCGAAAGGCTCTTCTATCGTGAATTTCATCTCGACCCGGGGCGGCGCCCCCAAAGCTTCCTTTGCCGAAGTCCTGCTTGCCGGCCTGGCGCCGGACGGCGGCCTGTACCTGCCGGAAAGCTGGCCGCAGTTCAGCGCAGACCAGATCGCCGCTTTCGGGGATTTGCCGTGGAACGAAGCGGCTTTCCGCGTGCTGTCGCGCTTCACCGAAGGCTCGTTCGGCGAGGACGAATTGCGCCAGGCCATCGCCGCCGCCTATGCCGGCTTCGATGTGCCCGAGGTGGCGCCCCTGACGCCGCTGGCGCCCGGCCAATATCTGCTGGAGCTGTTCCACGGCCCGACCCTGGCCTTCAAGGATGTGGCGCTGCAGATCCTGGGGCAGCTCTTTTCGCGCGCGCTGGCGCGGCGCGGCGGCCGCGCCACCATCGTGGCCGCGACCAGCGGTGACACCGGTTCGGCGGCGATCGCGGCGCTGGGCGGGCTGCCCAATATCGATGTTTTCGTCATGCATCCGAAGGGCCGCGTCAGCGACGTGCAGCGCCTGCAGATGACCACCAGCGCGCACGCCAACGTCCACAATATCGCGCTGGAAGGCAGCTTCGATGACGCCCAATCCATCGTGAAGGCGCTGTTCGCCGACACCGGATTTTCGCGCGCGGTCTCGCTGACGGCAGTCAATTCGATCAACTTCGCCCGCATCGCCGCGCAGAGCATCTATTATTTCACCGCCGCGGCCGCCTTGCGCCGGCTTGGGCACGAAGCCAGCCCGACCTTCATCGTCCCCACCGGCAATTTCGGCGATGTCTTCGCCGGCGAGGCGGCGATGCGCATGGGCCTTCCCATCCACAAGCTGGTGATCGCCACCAACGCCAACGACATCCTGGTTCGCGCGCTGAAAGACGGCGTCTATGCGCCCGGTCCCAGCCACGCCACCTTGAGCCCCTCGATGGACATCCAGGTGGCGTCGAATTTCGAGCGGGCGCTTTACGAAGCGTCCGGCCGCGATGCCGGCTGGGTCGCTGCCGCCATGGCCGGATTCAGCCGCGACCGGCGCCTGGATCTGCCGCCCGCGGTGCTGCACGCCCTTCGCGAGCGCTATAGCGCCCATGGCTTCGACGATGACGCCACGCTGGCGACCATCGCCGCGGTGAAGGCGCAGGCAGGCCGTATCCTGGATCCCCACACGGCCGTGGCCGCCAGTGCCGGACGCCTGTTCGCGCCCCGCCCGGGGGGCGCGGGCGCCGGAGCCGTGGTGATCCTGGCCACCGCCCACCCCGCCAAGTTCCCGGACGCCGTGGCCAGGGCCACCGGCGCGCCGCCGCCGGTTCCCGCGGCGCTCGCCGCCCTCGGGGCACTGCCGGAACGCATGGAAATCCTGCCCGCGGATGACATTTTGATTAAGCGTTTCATCTCTTCTAGACTGACGCCATGAATCCAGAAATATCCTGTATTTCCAACGGATTGACCGTCGTGACGGACCCTATGCCGGGGCTGGAAAGCGCCGCTGTCGGGGTGTGGGTCAACACCGGCACGCGCAACGAGACGCCGCCCGAAATGGGCATCTCCCACATGCTGGAGCACATGGCGTTCAAGGGCACCGAGCGGCGCACGGCCCGCATGATTGCCGAAGAGATCGAGGCGGTGGGCGGCATTCTCAACGCCTATACCAGCCGCGAACAGACCGCCTTCCATGCCCGCGTACTGAAAAACGACGTGCCCGTGGCGCTGGACATCATCGCCGATATTCTCATCCGCCCCACTTTCGAGGCGGGCGAGCTGGAACGCGAACGCCAGGTGGTGCTGCAGGAACTGGGGCAGGCGCGCGACACGCCCGACGACATCATTTTCGACCATCTGCAGAACACCATGTTCCAGAACCAGGCCATGGGCTGGCCGATCCTGGGCGAGGAGGCAACTGTCAGCGCCTTTTCGCAGCAGATGCTGCGCGACTACATGGCGGCAAACTATCGTGCCGGCGCCATGACGCTGATCGCTTCGGGCGCGGTCGAACATGGCGCGATGGTCAGGCTGGCCGAGGACCTGTTCGGCGGACTGAAAAGCGGCGCGATTCCGGCGCCGCCCGCCGCGCGCTACACCGGCGGCGAATTCCGCCTGGAAGAGGACCTGGAGCAGGCGCACCTGGCCTTCGCGCTGCCGGGCCTTGCCAACGCCGATCCGGATTTCTTCGTCGGGCAGATCCATGCCACCGCGCTTGGCGGCGGCACCTCCTCGCGGCTGTTTCAGGAAGCGCGGGAAAAGCGCGGCCTGTGCTATTCGATCTATGCCTTCGCCAACGGCTTCCAGGACAGCGGCTTTCTGGGCATCTATGCCGGCACGGGGGAAAAGGAAGCCGGCGAGATCGCCGCCGTCGTGGCCGGCGAGATGGAAGCCATGGCCGCCAACCTGACGGAGGCCGAAGTTGCCCGCGCCCGCGCGCAGATCAAGGTGTCGCTGCTGATGGGGCTGGAGCGGCCGGGCACCCGTGCCGAGCAGATCGCCTGCCAGCTCTTTGCCCTTGGCCGCCTGCAGAGCCCCGCCGAAATCGTCGCCCATCTCGACGCCATCGACGCCGCCCAGGTGCGCAGCTATGCGGCGCGGGTGATGCAGTGCGCGGTTCCCGCCATGGCCGCGGTCGGCCCCGTGTCGCGGCTTGAAAGTCATGCGCGGTTTGCCCGCCGGTTCGGCGGTGCCGCGTTGCCGAGCGCGGCGGAATAAATGGTGAAGGCCGCGCTCGCCAAGACAAGTCCCATCGCGTTCATGCGGGGGCTGACCTTTCCGGGCGGCCAGCAGCCCGTGATTCAGGGCGAAGGGATATATCTGCGCTATCCCCGCATCGGCGATTATGCCAACTGGGCCAAGCTGCGTGGCGAAAGCCGCGAATTCCTGGCGCCGTGGGAGCCGATATGGGCGAGTGACGAACTGACCCGGGGTTCCTTCCGCCGCCGCATCAAGCGTTATCAAAAG
>JBEHXB010000112.1:0-7253 GCA_048498895.1 Pseudomonadota bacterium | reverse complement strand
CAGGCCTTTGTCGATCGCTTCAAGGCCAAGGCTTCCAAGGCCCGCCAGGCGCAAAGCCGCATGAAGATGCTGTCCAAAATGGCGGTGGTGAATGTGCCTGTGGACGAGCACGTCGCCCCCATCCGCATTCCTCAAGCCACGCCCGCCTCGCCGCCGCTGGTAACCATGGACCGCGCCAGCGTCGGCTATGAAGTGGGCCATCCCATCCTGACGGGCCTGTCGCTGCGGATCGATCCTGAGGATCGCGTGGCGCTGCTGGGCAAGAATGGCAACGGCAAATCGACCTTCGCCAAGCTGCTGGCCGGCAAGCTGGCGGCGATGGGTGGCGAATTCACGCCCGCGCGCAAGCTGGTGATCGGCTATTTCGCCCAGCACCAGGCCGAGGAACTGGACCTGTCGCTGACTCCAATCCAGACACTGCAGGCCCTGCGCCCCAAGCTGACTCAGGAACAGGTGCGCGGCCAGCTGGGCGGTTTCGGCTTCAACGCCGACAAGCAGATCACCCAGGTCGGCAAGCTGTCGGGCGGCGAGCGGGCGCGCCTGATGCTGGCGCTGTCCACCCTGGACAAGCCCAACCTGCTGATCCTGGACGAGCCCACCAACCATCTGGACATCGACGCGCGCAGCGAGCTTCTGACCGCGCTGAACGATTTCGACGGCGCGGTGATCCTGGTCAGCCATGACCGCCGCCTGATCGAAGCCACCGCCGACCGCCTGCTGCTGGTGTCGGACGGCAGGGTGACGCCGTTCGAGGGCGACCTGGACGATTACCGCCGCTACCTTTTGACCGGCGACAACACGCCGACTCGTCGCAATGGTGAGGGCCGCGTGGAAGAACCCCAGGTCAAGGAGACCAAGGGGGACACCCGCCGCAGCGCCGCCGAAAAACGCGTGCAGCTCAAACCGCTGCGGGACAAGGTGACGGCCACCGAAAGCCAGATCGCCGCCTTGACCGCCGAGCTTGCCAAACTGGACAAGGCACTGTCCGATCCCCTGCTCTTTTCCCGGGACCCCGGCAAGGCTGCGTCCGTCTCCAAAAAACGGGCGGACGCCGCGCGCAAGCTGGAGGTCGCGGAAAAAGCCTGGCTGGCGGCCAGCGAAGCCTATGAAACCGCCAACGCCTGACCGGCCGGGCGGAATTCGGGTGCGGGTTTGCGCCGCCACACGCATGCATTAGGGTGCGCGTTGCATGACCGACGACAGATTCTATGAACGGGCTGGCCCCTTCACCCTGGCCCAGATCGCCGCCGAAATCGGCGCCGAGATGGAAAAGGGGGCCAACCCCGCACTGGAACTGCGCGATGTCGCCTCGCTGGAAAACGCCGAGGCCGGCGACGTCTCCATCTTCAGCGACGCCAAATTCGCCAACGCCTTTGTCGTGACCAACGCCAGCCTGGTGATCACCAACGAGAAGCTGGCCGCCATGCCCCATGGCGTGGCGCTGCTGGTGGTGCCCAATCCGCGCCTGTCCTTCGCCCTGGTGGGCCACATGTTCTATCCGCCAAGACCGCTGGCGGCCGGCGTGCGCGCAGCCATGCCGGTCCATCCCTCCGCAAGCGTGGGCGCGGGAACGGAAATCTGTCCGGGCGTCGAGATCGGCGCGGGGGCGCGGATCGGAGCGAACTGCTATATCGGCAACAATGTGATGATCGGCCGGGGCGTGGTGATCGGCGATGACTGCCGCATCGGCGCCAATTGCTCCATCACCCACACCATCATCGGCAACCGGGTGATCCTGGGGCCCAACAATTCGATCGGCAACCAGGGCTTTTCCTTCGTGCCGTCCATGACCGGCCTGCTGCGCGTGCCGCAGCTTGGCCGCGTCATCATCGAGGATGATGTGGAGTTCGGCTCCAACTGCAACGTGGATCGCGGCGCCATGGGCGACACCCACATCGAGCGCGGCGTGCGCTTCGACAGCCTGATCCATGTCGGCCACAATGTCCGCATCGGCCATCACTCGCTGGTGGCGGCGCAGGTCGGCATCGCCGGCTCGACCACCATCGGTCCCATGGTGCTGATCGGCGGCCAGGTCGGCATCAGCGACCATCGCACCATCGGCGCGGGCGCGCGGCTTGCAGCGCGATCGGGCGTCACGCGCGACATCGGCCCCGGCGAGCATGTCGGCGGCTATCCGGCGCGGCCGCTCAAGCGCTGGCACCGCGAGACGGCGCTGCTGGCCAAGATGGCGCGGGCTAAGAAAAGCGACGACGATCAGGATTGAATCCTGGCGGCATGGGGAACGCGATGCGGGGGCAGGCATGGATCACGACCGGATAGCCCGCATCATTCCCAGGCTGCACTGGCGGCTGATGCCCACCCTTCTGATGATGTATGTCCTGGCCTTTCTGGACCGGGCCAATGTCGGCTTCGCGCGCGAGGGCTTCGCGGCTCATGCCGGGATCGGCGACGCCGCCTTTGCCTTTGGGGCTTCGATCTTCTTCATCGGCTATGCGCTGCTGGAAGTCCCGTCGAACTTGATCCTCTACCGGGTGGGCGCGCGGCGCTGGATGTGTCGCATCATGGTGACCTGGGGCCTTGTGTCTGCCGCCACCGCCTTCGTCAGCGGACCCGCCAGCTATTATGCCATGCGCTTCCTGCTGGGCATCGCCGAGGCGGGCTTCTTTCCCGGCGTGATCTTCTACCTGACCTGCTGGTATCCGCGCAGCGCGCGCGCCCGCTCGGTGGGCCTGTTCTTCTATGGCGCGCCGATCGCGCTGTCGCTGGGCGGGCCGATCTCGGGCATGCTGGTGGCGCATGACGCCTTTGGCCTGCATGGCTGGCAGATAATGTTCATCGTCGAGGGGCTGGCCGCCAGCCTGGGCGGCATCGCGGTGCTGTTCCTGCTGCACGACAGCCCGGCCGCGGCGCCCTGGCTGAACGCGGCGGAGAAAACCGCCCTGCTGGAAACGCTGGCACAGGAAGAGCGCGCCCATCCCCGCAAGCATGATGTCTGGCAGGCGCTGCGCGATCCGCGCCTGCTTTTCCTGGCGCTGGTCTATGCCCTGATCCAGATGTCCTTTTATGGTCTGACCTTTTATCTGCCCAGCCAGGTGGCGGCGCTGCTGGGCACCACGATCGGCGCCAAAGTGGGCTTCGTCACCGCCCTGCCCTGGATCACGGCGCTGGTCGCGGTCACGCTGATCCCGCGCTGGTGCGATGCGCGTGGCACCGCACGCGGCGCGGGCGCGGCCTGTACGGCGGTGGCCGGCGTGGCGCTGCTCATCCCCGCCATCACCTCCTCGCCCCTGATCGCGGTGATCGCGCTGTGCGTCGCCGCGGCGGGACTGATCGTTGCGCCTGCTCTGTTCTGGAGCCTGCCCACCGCGATCCTGGGTGGGGCGGCGGCGGCGGGCGGAATCGGACTGATCAATTCCATCGGCAATCTGGGCGGATTCGTCGCGCCCAACCTTCGCGCCTGGCTGGATATCGCCTTCCAGTCCGATGGCGCCGGCCTGGTCGGACTGGCGATCGGCGCGATGATCGGCGGCGCGCTGTTCGCGGCAGCGCCGCGCAACTGAACTTCAGTCTATTTCAGATGCTGTCTGGCCAGTTGCAGCCACTCGCGCTGGCGCGCGCGATAGTATGACGGCGCCCCGGTCACGGATTTGATGATTTCCTGGAAGAGAGCCTGCGCGCGGGACTGCTGCCCCACGCTTTCCAGCAGCAGCGCGAAACGGGCGCGCGCTTCCTCTCCCGGATAGCGCGCCACCACTTTCTCATACTGCTGGATGGCCGCGTCGTTCTTGCCCTGCAACGCCAGGGCGCGGGCATAATCCAGTTCGGCATCGGCATCGAAGGCCGCCGGATCGACCTCGCGCAGCTTCAGAAACAGCGCCTCCGCGCCCGCGCCGTCGCCCGACAGCATCCGCGCCCGCGCCAAGCCTTTCAGCAACGCCGGATCGTTGCCGCCCAGGGGACCGTGCATGGCGCCTTCATAAAGTTCGATGGCGTCGGCGAAACGGTGCATGCGAATGCATTCCTCGGCCAGCTCGCGCTTGGAATTCACCGATCCCACCAGCTCGACATTGCGCTTCTTCTCGCGATAGCCGCGGCCGGGGTCTGCGGTGTTGATCACATTGTCGGCCAGCCGCCGCGCCGCGCCGGAGCCCAGCATGTCCGGCAGCACCGCGAAGACGACATAGGCGATCCAGCCCAGCGGTCCCAGAAGGCCGATCACCGCGATCCATAGCGGCGAGCGGCCGGTGCGGATCGCATGCCAGGCGAATGCCAGGTCAATGATCAGGATGAACCCGATGCCGAGGCCGAAATCGAAATTGAACAAGCCCATCAATTCTGCTTTTCGAATTTTCCGGAAGGACTTTCCTTCCAGTAGGTAACGTCATGACCGGCGGCTTTGGCGTCCTTCCAGGCGGCGCGGGCGCCCGCCAGCGCCTCGCCGTCGCGGCCGTCAAACAGAAGCACGACACGGACCAGGTCCTTCAACTCGGCCCAATCGCCCGGCCGGGCACCTCCCACATAAAAGACAATTTCGGCACGGTTGAGGTTGGCGTCCTCCACCGAGATCAGCACCGGCTGCTGGGTGGAATCGCCGTCGCCAGTCTGTGCGTGCGGCAAAAAACTCTGGTCGTCATAGGTCCACAGCCGTGTGTCCAGCGCATCCGAGCGTTCGGCCGAGTCTGCGCGCACCAGCGCTCGCCAGCCGCGAGCCAGCGACCTTTCCACCAGCCCCGGCAGTACGTCTTCCAGTGCACGGCGTTCGAGATGATAGAAAAGCGCTTCGGTCATTTTCCTCCTCACCATCGCCAAAGCTTGGCCTGGCCCTCCAAGTCGCTGGCAGCAGTTAATCGGGATAGCGCGAAAGTCCGGCCAGGGGGAGACAATCAAGATTCATAATGCTCGCTCACCAGCCGGTTGAGCAGCCTGACGCCCCAGCCGGTTCCCCAGCTCGGTATGGTGGGCTTGCGCTCGCCATCCTGCCAGGCCACGCCTGCGATATCCAAATGCGCCCAATGAGTGCCATTCTCGATGAACCGTTTGAGGAATTGCGCCGCGGTGATGGCGCCACTGTTGGGACCGCCGATATTCTTCATGTCGGCGATCTTGGATTTGAGCATCTTGTCATAGAAAGGATCGAGCGGCAGGCGCCACACCCGCTCCCCGGTATGGCTGCCCGCCTCGGCCAGTCGCTCGGCCAGCTTGTCGTCATTGGAAAAGACGCCGGCGTGCTCGAAGCCCAGCGTCTGGATGACAGCGCCCGTCAGCGTCGCCAGGTCGATGACGGCGCGCGGCGCAAAACGGCGCTGGGTATAGGTGAGCGCATCCGCCAGCACCAGCCGGCCTTCCGCATCGGTGTTCAAAACCTCGATGGTCTGGCCCGAGAGCGAGGTCAGCACGTCGTCGGGGCGGATGGCGTCGCCGCCGGGCATGTTCTCGACCAGTCCGATCACGCCCACGGCATCGACCCTTGCCTTGCGTCCGGCAAGCGCCAGCATTGTGCCGACGACGGCGGCGGCGCCCGCCATGTCACCCTTCATCCCCATCATGCCGCCGCCCGGCTTGAGCGACAGGCCGCCGGAATCGAAACATACGCCTTTACCGACAAAGGCGATGGGTTTGGGCTTCTTCGCTTTCGGCGCGCCGCTCCAGCGCATCACCACCAGCTGGCTTTCGCGCGCGCTGCCCTGGCCCACGCCCAGAAGCGCGCCGAAGCCCTGGCGTTTCATCTCCTCCTCGCCCAGCACTTCAACCTTCACGCCGACTTTCGAGAGCACGGCCCTTGCGCGGCGCGCGAATTCCGCCGGATGCAGCACATTGGGCGGTTCGTTCACCAGGTCGCGCGCCAGGAAAACACCGTCGGCCAGCGCCGAGAGGCCCGCGAAAACCTTCTCCGCCGGTTCGACGGCAGCAATGCGCACGCGCTTCAGGGTTTTGCGATAATCCTCCAGATTGCGCGTGCGATACTTGTCGAAGGCATAGCCGGCCAGGCGCGCGCCCAGCGCCAGATGCGCCGCAAACTGTGCGGGCTTTATGGGGACACCCTTGGGCGCCTCAAGCTCCCAAGTCGCGGTATCCTCCCCCGCCGCCTGCAAGCGCGCCACAATCTTGCCGCCGAGCGTTTCCAGCCCCTTCTCGTCCAGCGCATCGGCCTTGCCCAGACCCGCCAGCAGGATGCGCGATACCTTCAGGCCGGCAGGCGCCAGCACCTCCAGGAACTCGCCCGCCTTGCCCTTGAAGGTCGAAACCTTCAAGGCCCGGGTAAGGACGCCCCCCGACGCCTTGTCGGCGCGTACCGCGGCTGGTAGCAGGGCGCGGCCCTCGGCAGCCGACACGACCCAGGCGCCTTGTCCGACATCGCCCGTCGCAGGGGTGGGGGCTGTAAAGGAAATCCGCATTGCTGTATCTCCAGGGCGGAACGCGGTTTTTTGGGGAAAATCGCGGTTCCGGTGCTAACTTTGCGCCGAATCCAACTTAGGCCGAAACCATCGGCAATCCAACGGAAGGGGCCGGCTGCGGCAAGGAGCATTCATGGACGTCGCCCCTCCCCAGCGACAGACCGGCCAGGCCGACCCGACCCAGACCAGCCGGCCCCGATCGAGCTTCCGGCTGCCGCGCCTGTCGCTTTATATCCTGCGCCAGCTGCTGGGGCCCGTGGTCCTTCTGGCGGTGCTGATGACCGGCGTGATCTGGCTTGTGTCGATCCTGCCGCTGCTTGACCTGGTGATCAACCGCGGTCAGTCCGCGCCCACCTTCCTGTATCTGATCATGCTGCTGCTGCCGCAGCTGCTGATGATAATCCTGCCCATCGCCTTCTTCTTCGCCGCGCTGATGACCTTGCAGCGGCTGTCGGGCGACAGTGAGCTTGTGGTGATGGCCTCGGCCGGCTATTCGCTGCGTCAGCTGGCGATGCCGGTGCTGGCGGCCGCAGCCATCGTGATGCTGGTGACCTATGCCTGCGCTCTCTGGCTGATGCCGGCGGGCCAGCGCATTCTTCGCGACAAGCTGATGGACATCCGCGCCGATGTGGCCGGAGCACTGTTGAACGAGGGCGAGTTCAATCCCGCCGCGCCCGGGCTCACCGTCTTCATCCGCCAGATCAGCTATGACGGCGAAATCCGCGGCATTCTGGTGCATGACAGCCGCGACAAGGCCCGGCCCATCACCTATATCGCCGAAAAGGGAATCCTGGCGCAGACGCCGGTGGGCACGCGCCTGATCATGCAGGACGGCACGGTGGAACAGAGCACGCAGGGCGGCCGGCAGCTCTCGATGCTCAGCTTCACCCGCTACAC
>JBEHXB010000111.1:0-7308 GCA_048498895.1 Pseudomonadota bacterium | reverse complement strand
CGGAAGGGCAGGCGGCCGGCGGCTGCGGCCGGTCCGGCACCCAGCGCGGCTGCGCCGGTAAGGGCGGCCGCACCGGTCAGAAAGCGCCTGCGGTTGGGGGAAGCGAAAGCCATGGATTTCCTCCGGACGTTCTTCTTGTTGCGCCACAGTTGCACAACCCCCCGCCGCCTGTCTTCTTCAAAATGTCCCGGAAGCATGGCAGTCAGGCGCTTCAGTTCATCGCGGCGGGCGGCGTTCCCGCATTGCGGCAAGCCCCTGCGGCCCTTATCCATTCGCTCATGGCCAGAAAGCATGTCCTTCCCGACCGGCTCAAACCGGGACTGACGCTGGTGTTCTGCGGCACCGCCGCCGGGCGCCAGTCCGCGCTGCAAAAAGCCTATTACGCCCACGCGCAGAACCGTTTCTGGCAGACACTGCATGAGGTGGGGCTGACGCCCCGGCTTTTCGCGCCTGCCGAATTTGCGCTGCTGTGGGACCTGGGTATCGGCCTGACCGATATCGCCAAGTTCGCCTATGGCATGGACCACCAGTTGCCGGCAGGGGCTCTGGGCGAGAAGGCCGCCGCATCGCTGCGCGCGCGTATCGCCAGGGCCGCGCCCCGCCACCTGGCCTTCACCAGCCTGACGGCGGGCAGGGCGGTGATGGGACCGGGCGCGGGCGCCGGCGAACAGCCGGCGCGGCTGGGCGATACGCGCGTCTGGATACTGCCTTCGCCATCGCCGCTGGCCGCCAACCATTGGGATATCGCGCCGTGGCGCGCCCTGGCGAAAGCCGTGCGCGAAGAGCAGCGCCTATTCAATCCGCTCAGGTAACGCGTCGCGCCACCGTCAGGCCCAGGATCAAAAGGATCAGGAAGATGGCGATGAAAACGAAGAACAGGAATTTGGCGATGGCAATCGAGGCTCCGGCCACCCCGGTGAACCCCAGAAGACCGGCGACCAATCCGATCACCAGGAAAATAAGCGCCCATTTGAGCATCGGAAACTCCGCGTGTTTCGGCCTCTTCCCTCAGGAAACACGAACCGGGGTGCCTGAGTTCCTCAGCGCCCGGAGGGCATCTCCTGGACGGGGGTGGGCTGCGACAAGGTCCAGGACACAATGTCCGCCACGCACTGGCGCAGCTGTTCGGTCAGCGCCTGTGTCACCGCGCCGGCGTCATTTGCCGCAGCCGCCTGGGAATGGCTGACGGCAAGGCTGCCCGCGATCTTTCGGCCACGCACGGCCACCAGCTTGGCCATCATCGCCACCGTGACGCCGGGGATGGAATCCCGAACCGCATAGTGGGCGGAGAAATCCTTCACCTCGGTCACCAGCGCATAATCGGCATGCAGCGATTCCTGTTCGCGCGCCACCGCCGCGATGCGGCCCGACGCCTCGAACCCGTCCAGCAGCGCGCGCTGGATCAGCGCGGGCAGGCGGTCCGGCCAAACGGCGTTGGCGTAAAAGTCCTGCATGCCGCCGGGCTGAAACAGCGCGATGCGGTCGGTGTCCAGCCCGCCGGGCACATCGGGCCGGTCGATCGACAGGGCCCAGTCCACCTTCCCGCCGCCACCGGGGGTGAAAGCGGGATTGAGGGTATAGATCTGCCCGGCCGGGGGCGGGCCGATCAGGTCGCTGCTGCAACCCGACAGGGCCAGCGCCGCCGCGCCGGTCAGGAACACGCGCCGTTCCATCAGGACATCCTCATCTATGGTTGGCTCATCTGGGGTTGGCTCATTTGGGTTGGTATCCCTTGCGCCGGTCGCCGAACAGAAGCTTGGTGGGCTGCCGGTTCAGCTGGTCGGAAAAATGATCCATGTTCGCGACCAGCCGGCGCATCTCGCCGATCAGGTCGGAAAGCTGCGCCAGGCCCTCGCCGTTGATGAAGGCATCGGCATCGTCCGCCACCTTGCCGTATTTCCGCAGTGTCAGGTCGGCCTGGTCGACGGCAGGCCCAAGCCCCTTCGACGCTTCGTTGAAGCGCGCCGCCGCCTCATTGGCGTTGGCGATGGCCGCGTCGATATCGGCACTGCGCCGGGCGATGGTGCCGGTCGTTTCATCCAGGTTCGCCAGCACATGGGACAGCGCCCTGCGGTTGTTGTCGTTCAGCAGGTCGTTGATCCGCCCCGCCGCGCTGTTCAGTTTCGCCACGACTTCCGGCACCGACTGCTCCAGCTGCTGCAGGGTGGACTGCCGCGTGCGGATGACGGGATATTCCTGGTCGTCCTTGGCGGTCAGCAGCGGCGAATTGACGGTGCCGCCGCTGATCTCGACATAGGTGCCGCCGGTCAGGCCCTGGCTCTCGATGGAAGCGACGCTGTCCTCGCGGATATTGAGATCGGGCTGCACCTGCATGGTCACGATCACCCGCTGGGGATCGGTGGGATCGAACGCCAGGCTTTTGATGCGGCCGACCTCGATGCCGTTGAAGCGGGTTATGGTGCCGGTGCCAAGGCCGGTCACAGGGCCTTTGAAATAGGCCCGGTAATAGGCGTACTCCTGGCTGTACTGCACGCCCGCCAGCCACATGATGGCCACCACCAGTCCGAACACGCAGACCAGGACGAAGGCGCCCACGCCGACATAATTGGCATTCGTTTCCATGGCTCTACGCCTCCATCCCGGCCAGCGCCGCGCGTCCGCGGGTGCCCGAGAAATATTCCTGGATCCAGGGGTCTGGATTCTTCCTGAGCTCGCCGATGGTGCCGGTGACGACCTTCCTGTCGACCAGCACCGCGATGCGGTCGGTCACCGCGCGCAGCGAGTCCACATCATGGGTGACCATGAACACCGTCAGCCCCAGGCTTTTCTGCAATTGCCTGATCAGTACGTCGAAACCGTCGGCCGAGATCGGGTCCAGCCCCGAGGTGGGCTCGTCCAGGAACAGAAGTTCGGGATCGAGCGCCAGCGCCCGCGCCAGCGCGGCGCGCTTCTTCATTCCGCCGGACAATTCGCTGGGATATTTGTGCGCGGTGTCCGGCGGCAGGCCCACCAGGTTGAGCTTGACCGCCGCAATCTCGTCCATCAGCTCCTGGGACATCTTGGTGTATTCGCGCAGCGGCACCTGGATATTCTCCGCCACGGTCTGGGACGAGAACAACGCACCTTCCTGGAACAGCACGCCCCAGCGCATTTCCAGGCGGCGCATCTGGGAGCCTTCCACCTCGCCGACCTTGCGGCCGAACACCTCCACCGTGCCCTCACGGGGCTGGACCAGGCCGATGATGGCGCGCAGCAGCACGCTCTTGCCCGAGCCGGAGCCGCCCACCACGCCCAGCACCTCGCCGCGCCGCACATCCAGGTCCAGATGGTCGTGGATCACCTTGCGGCCAAAGCCGGTGACCAGCCCGCGGATGCGGATCACCACGTCATCCTGGTCGCCGCCGCTTTCCATCATATCCCCAGCACCGAGAACATGACCGAGAAAGCCGCATCCAGCACGATCACCAGGAAGATGCCCTCCACCACCGAACGGGTGGTCAGAAGACCCACGCTGGCGGCATTGCGTTCCACCTTGAAGCCCTCGTAACAGCCCACCAGCGCGATCACGAAAGCAAAGACCGGCGCCTTGACCAGGCCGACAAGCAATGTGTTCAGCGACACCGCATCCTGCAGCTGGCGCAGGAACACATGGATGGTGATGCCCAGTTGGAAGTAGCACATGAATGCCCCACCCAGGAGGCCCATCACGTCCGAATAGAAGGTCAGCAGCGGAAGCACGATGACCAGGCCGATGATGCGCGGCAGGACCAGCGTCTCCACCGTGTTCAGTCCCATGGTCTGCATCGCGTCGATTTCTTCGTTGACGCGCATGGTGCCGATATGGGCGGTGAAAGCGCTGCCGCTGCGGCCGGCCACGATGATGGCGGTGATCAGGCCGCCGATCTCGCGCAGCACGCCCACGCCCAGAAGGTTGATGGTGAAAATCTCGGCGCCGAAACGCTTGAGCTGGTCGGCGCCCTGATAGGCCAGCACGATGCCGATCAGGAAGGCCAGAAGCCCCACGATGGGCAGCGCGTTGATGCCGGTCTCCTCGATCTGGTGGAAGATGGCGGGGATTCGCAGGTTGCGCGCCGGCCGCACCACCGCCTCGACCGCTTCCACCGTCACGCGACCCAGATAGCCCAGCATCTCCCAGCCTTGGCGCCCGGCATGCACCGTGGCGCGGCCGATGCCGTAAAGCCGGCCGCGGAATCCCGGCGGGATGCGCGAGACATAGGGCTCGTTCGGTCTGGTGCCTTCCACCGCCTTCAGCAGCGGCATATGGGCCGGGGCGACGTCCAGGCCCGAGACCTTCCGCCCCGCCGCTTCCAGCGCCTGGCGCGTACGCAGCACCAGCCAGGCGCCGGCGCTGTCCAGCCGCTCCAGGCCGCGCGCATCGATGGCCACCTCGCCGCGCCCGCTCCAGTCCTGATTGCGCAGCGCTTCGTCCAGCTGCGCGCTCTGGGCCGTGACCCAGGCCCCGCCCAGAGTCAGCCGCCTGCCGTCCTGGTCCAGCGCGAACCAGGCTTCCGGCGCATCAGAAGCTGCTTCCATGCTTGTCAAATGCTTGATCTCGGGGTGCCCGTGGGGACGTAACGCCGGGAACAATGCGGGAAAGCGGTCAGAAGTTCCATGAGTTCCCAAAACCGGGCAAACGTCCGGCGCGAATCGCACCTCCGCGGGACAAAACAGGGCCCTTTGGCCGTCAAACCCCATCCCGGTTCCAAAAAATTGATCCGGATGAATGGCGGCCCCCCCTCTGGGTCCTACCCTGACCATCGACATTGGCAGGGGCGGACGCCATGAGTTCATCTGCGCAAACCGACAGCCTGTTTCACGGGCGCCTGCGGACTGGCTCGCGCCGGCTTTTCTGGGTTGGGCTGGCCATGACCCTTCTGGGCGTCGCTGCACTCATATTTCCGGTGGTCTCCACCCTGGCGGTGGCGCTGTTCGCCGGCTGGGTGCTTTTGACGGCGGGGGGCCTTCTGGTCGCCGGCGCCTTCACCATCCACGGCACCGGGCCCTTCTTCGGCGCGCTGGTGACAGGCCTTCTGTTCATCGCCGGCGGTCTGTTTCTGCTGTTCAGTCCCATGTCCGGCGCGGTGGCGCTGACCTTGATGATGGGCCTGCTTTTCATGTTCCAGGGCGCGGTCGAGACCTATTTCGCGCTGGAGATGCGGCCCCAGCCCGGCTGGGCGGCGATGTTGCTGTCGGCCATTGCCAGCATCGTGGTGGCGGCGCTGATCGTGGCGGGCTGGCCGGCCATCTCGCTGGTGGCGCTGGGCGTGCTGACCGGGGTCAATTTCATCAGTACCGGCCTGGGCTATGTCGTCGTTTCCCGGATGATCAAGCCTTCCACATGAGGTGCGCGTCTGCATAATCGGCGGCGCCATATCATCTGGAGTTGGGGTCATGGAAAAAGTCCGTCTGGGCAACACCGGGCTGAAGGTCTCCCGCATCTGCCTGGGAACCATGACCTATGGCTCGCCCAAATGGCGCGACTGGGTGCTGGAGGAGGACGCCAGCCGCCCCTTCATCAGCCGCGCGCTGGAAGCCGGGATCAATTTCTTCGACACCGCCGACATCTATTCGCAGGGCGCGTCGGAAGAAATCGTCGGCCGCGCCCTGCGCGACTTCTGCCCCGCGCGCGAGGATTATGTGCTGGCCACCAAGGTCTTCTTTCCCGTGGACGGGCGCAATGGCGGACTGTCGCGCAAGCACATCATGCATGCCATCGACAATTCCCTCCGGCGGCTGGGCATGGACCATGTGGACCTTTACCAGATCCACCGCTTCGACAACGCAACGCCGATCGAAGAGACGATCGAGGCGCTTCACGACGTGGTCAAGGCCGGCAAGGCCCGCTATATCGGCGCCTCCTCCATGCACGCCTGGCAGTTCGCCAAATATCTGGCGACGGCCCAGAAGATGGGGATGACGAAGTTCGTCTCCATGCAGAATTTCTACAATCTGGTGTACCGGGAGGAGGAAAGGGAGATGCTGCCGCTGTGCCGTGACGCGGGCATCGGCGTGATCCCGTGGAGCCCGCTGGCGCGCGGGTTTTTGGGGCGCACGCACGCGCACGCGCTGGACCGGCAGACCGCCCGCGCCAAAAGCGACAATGTCCTGGACATGCAGTTCGGCGACGCCGACCTGGAGACGCTGCGGCGGATGGAGGAGATCGGGGCGCGGCGCGGCGCCGCCAACGCCCAGATCGCCATCGCCTGGCTGCTGGCAAAGGGCGTCACCGCGCCCATCATCGGCGCCTCGAAAATGAGCCACCTGGAAGACGCCATCGCCGCCGCCTCGATCGTGCTGACGGACGAGGAGGTGAAATATCTCGAAGAGCCCTATCGCCCCAAGCCCGTGGCCGGGAATCTGCGCTGAACGGGCTCTTGCGCTGAACATCAAACGGGTAAATTGGGAGGCGCGACCATGATGACCGTGATGAACTTGCTTCCATCATCACGGTCATGAATATTCGTAATTTCCGGAAGGCGTTCTTCGCAACGTAAATCCCGCCATATATCGAGGTAAAAATATGCGTACCATTTTCTATGGCGCACTCCTCGCCATATTTGTGACGCCCTCAGTCGAGGCTGCGGAAATCGTGGTGCTGAGCCCGCCTCTCGTCCGCGATGGCCTCAACGATCTCGCCGGCGACTATGCCAGGCAGACCGGTATTACGGTGACGGTGAAATCAGACGTCATGGGAAAGATCATGGCGGACATAGAAACAGCAACGCCCGCCGCCGACGTCATTATTCTGCCGCCCGACCTCATGGACACGCTGGAGAAGAACGGTGGCGTCAAGCCGGGGACCAGGGCAAAACTCGGCCGTGTCGAGATCGGCCTTGCCGTGCCGGCCGGTGCACCGCATCCGGACATCTCGACGGTGGCACAACTCGGCTCTGCGCTCCGCGGCGCGAAAATGGTGGTCTATTCCAAGCCCGGTCCGCCCCGCAACAGCGTGGAAGCGGGAATCATCGATACAATTCTCAAGCAGCCGGAATTCACGGGCGTTCATTCCACGCCTGTCGAGACCGGTTCGGGCATCATGGCCCTCGTACACGGCGAGGGCGACATGGCCATGCAGGTCATACCCGAGATCACGCCTCACAAGGAGGTCGAGCTGGTCGGCCCGTTGCCCGCGAAATTGGGTGCCCACATCGACACTGCCATTGCCATATCGGCCAGGAGCGGCGATGCCCCGGACGCGCAGGCCTTCATCCGGTACGTCATGAGCCCCCACGCGAAAGCGGTCTGGAAGGTCAAGGGCCTCGACCGGTTCTAAACCGGCGTCGCGCCGTGCAGGCTGCAGGTTACCCGGCGGCCAAAAAGCCGGCG
>JBEHXB010000110.1:0-7340 GCA_048498895.1 Pseudomonadota bacterium | reverse complement strand
GGAGGCGATGATGCCGGCTTATGAAATCCGCTATCTCGATGAAGGCGGCGGCCTTACCTACAAATTCTCCGCCACCTGCGACAATGACCAACGCGCCAAAATATTGGCCCATGCCATGAAATTGCCCAGCATCAAACGCCTGCAGGTGTGGAGCGGCGAAGATCTGATCTATGCCCGCCCCACTGTCGAAGGATGGGATGGCGGGCAGCGACGGATGCGGGCGAACTGACCGCTCAAATTTTTGTTTGCGTGGAGCTTTTGGAGTTTTCACGCGTTCCGCTCGTGAGCCCGAGGGGCGGCCCGTCGGAACCGGTTCGCCCAGAATGCCAGCTCTGCGACTGGCAGGGACTAGGGAGTGTGGGCCAATGATACGACGCTACAGAGTCTTGTTTCTGGACCGCTGCCAGATCGTCACGCGGGAAGAACTTATCGATGCCGGCGATGATGGAGCGGCGGTGAACAAGGCCGACAGTCTGGCCGGAAGTCAGGGCGCCGAAGTGTGGGAGGGCCTGCGCCAGGTGGCGCATCTGGCCCGTGGGCGGGCGCACCCGCCGCCGCCCTACGCGTACTAGGCAAGAAGTCCTTGGCCCCGTACCCAATCATGGGTACGCGCCAGGGCCCGGTCGAAACGGTCGAACAGTTCATGCACCTCCGCCTCGCTGATCACCAGCGGCGGACAGAAGGCGATGCGGTCGTTCAGCAGCGGCCGCACGATCAGCCCTTCCTGCTCGCAGAAACGCGAACACGTCAGCGCCACCGCCTTGCCCGCCTCGAAATTGCGCTTCGTCTTCTTGTCGGCCACCAGCTCGATGCCGCCGATCAGGCCGACGCCGCGCGCCTCGCCTACCAGGGGATGCGCCGCCAGCGCGCCAAGCCGCGCATTGAACACCGGCGCGACACCACGCACATGGCCGATCACGTCGCGGCGGCGATAGATCTCGATGGTCTTCAGCGCCACCGCCGCGGCCACCGGATGGGCGCTGTAGGTAAAGGCGTGCCACAGCCCGCCGATGCGGGTGGCTTCCTGCTCGATGATGTCGGTCAGTTCCGGCGACAGCATCACCGCCGAAATGGGGATGTAGGCCGATGACAGCGCCTTGGCGACGGACATGGAATCGGGCTGGTAGTTGAAGGTCTCGCAGCCGAACCAGTTGCCGGTACGCCCGAAGCCGCAGATCACCTCGTCATCCACCAGCGGGATGTCGTAGCGCCCCAGCACTTTGGTGATGGCCTCGAAATACCCCTTGGGCGGAACGATCGCGCCGCCCGCGCCCATCACCGCCTC
This sequence comes from Pseudomonadota bacterium, assembly GCA_048498895.1. Classification (GTDB taxonomy): domain Bacteria; phylum Pseudomonadota; class Alphaproteobacteria; order Micropepsales; family Micropepsaceae; genus Rhizomicrobium. The sequence goes on along the minus strand of JBEHXB010000110.1, from coordinate 6,055 downwards.
CGCGAACATGGCTGCGATGGTGTCGGGGCCCTCGCGCTGGATCATCGCCTCCAGGTTGGCGGCCAGGCGCGCGGAATACTGCTCCTCGCTCTCGCCCGCCTCGGCGCCGCGATAGTAATGCGGACAGTGCGCGCGCACGGTGAAGTCAAAGGGCAGGTCGAAACTTTTGTGGAAGGCATCCAGTCCGGTGAGGCTGGCGCTGGCCAGGGTCACGCCATGATAGGCGCGGTCGCGGGCGATGATCTTCTTCTTCGCCTTGTGCCCGCGCGCATTGGCGGCATACCACATGAACTTGATCTGGCTGTCATTGGCTTCCGAGCCGGAATTGGCGAAGAACACCTTGCCCACGGGAAAGGGCGCGATCTCCTTCAGCGTTTCGGCGAGTTCGATCGCCGGCTCGTGGCTCTTGCCGCCGAAGATGTGCTGGAAGGAAAGCTTCCTCATCTGCTCGGCCGCCGTCTGCGCCAGCTCTTCCTCGCCCCAGCCCAGCGCCGTGCACCACAGACCGCCCATCGCCTCCAGGTAATCCTTGCCGTCCTCGCCATAGACGAAGACGCCCGACCCGCGCTGGATCACCGTCGGGCCGGTCTGCCGCAATGTCGTCAGATTGGTGAAGGGATGCAGCAGGCTCGCCATGTCGCGAGCCTGTGTGTTGCTGAGCTCGCCGCGGAACGTCCCGGAATCCGATTGCATCACTCACCTTCCGTGCGGCCGCGTTCTGCGGCGCGGAGCGACTTTAGCGTCTCGTCCGCACAACGCCAGCACCCGCGAAGGGCTGGCGGGCATGCGTGGGACGCGCGGCGTGGCAACATATGCGCCAAATGACCCACGACCCAGATGACCCATGACCCAAATGCCTCATGACAAGGCGATTGCACCGGGCCGGTCCCGATTTTAAGTTGCCGCGTCATTCCGGCTTCCATCATGCGCCTTCAGACTCTTGCCGCGCGGTCGGCCCTCGCCGCCCTGGTTCTCGCCCTGCTGCTCGCAGCAACGGCGGTTGTCGCCGTACGCCTGGACCGGCTGTCCTTCGCGACGGGCCTCGAATTGATCGTGCCGGCCACCGGATTGGGCCTGGCTGCCCTGGCCGGCGCCCTTGTCTGGCTGTGGCAGGCCGCCCGCCGCAACGCCGGCGATGGCAAGCGCCCCGGCCTTATCGCCCTGTTCGGGGCGCTGGCCTTTCTCTATGTCCCGCTGTCCAGCGCCTGGTATGGGCTGGTGACGCCGCCCATCGTCGATGTCTCCACCGACACCGACAATCCGCCGCGTTTCCTCGCCCTGGCAAGCCTGCGCACGCCGGCCATGAACCCGCTCGTCTTCGATGGCCGCAAGATCATAACCTACCGGGGAGAACAGCGGACGATCGCCTACGTCCTGCACGATTTCAAGGATGGCGAAATCACGCGCCCCTATCCGCGCTTCTTTCCCCATAGCGACGCGCCGGTGAAAACGCTGTTCTGGCGCAGCTTCGAGACGGTCAAGCGCCTGGGCTGGGACATCGCCGCCTATGACGACAGGACCGGCCGCATCGAGGCCACCACCCGTTCACCCTGGTTCGGGCGCATCTTCGACATCGTGCTGGAAGTCAGGCCCGCCGGCGCGGGCGCGCGCGTGGCCGTGCGCGCCGAAAGCCGCAGCGACCCGGACGACCATGGCTATGCCATCCGCCTGGTACGCAGCTTTCTTCGCGCAAATCCCTAGGCGCCTCCCCAGGCGTGGGCATCGTTCCCGTCCACCAGGCCCCGCTGCGCCAGATGCGCCAGGTGCGCACGCACCTGCACCGCTGCCGCCGCCCGCAGGACCGGCGCGATATCGGGATAAAGCCGGGCGGCGATCTGGCCGGCATCGCGCGCGCCCTCGCGCCACGCCGCCAGCACCTGCGCCTCGCGCATGCGCCGGTGCGCCAGAAGCGACGTCAGAAATGCGTGCGGGGCGCCGACCGGCGCGCCATGGGTGGGATAAAGAACGGCGTCCCTTCGCGCTATCAGCTTTTCCAGGCTGGCCATATAAGCGCCCATGCTGCCATCGGGCGGCGCGATCACGCTGGTGGACCAACCCATTACATGGTCGCCGCAGAACAGCGCGCTCTCCTGCTCCAGCGCATAGGCCATGTGACCGGCGGTGTGGCCGGGGGTCGCCACACAGGTCAGCGTGAATCCTTCTCCCATGATGGCCTGCCCGTCACCGACCACTTCGTCCGGCACGAAATCATGATCGTGCGCCTCATCGACCGCTGCCTCTGGCGCGGCCGCATGCGAGCCCTGTGGCGCCGCCGCCATCGCATAGGTCTTCGCCCCGCTCCAGGTCTTCAGCGCGGCGGCGGCCGGGGAATGATCGCGATGGGTATGGGTGATCAGGATATGGCTGAGCCGCCGCGTGCCGATGGCGCGCTTGAGCGCCTCCACATGCCCTAGCAGGTCCGGCCCCGGATCGATCACCGCCACGCTGCTGCCGGCGCCGACAAGATGAACCCCCGTGCCGCGAAAGGTGAAGGGGCCCGGGTTGGGCGCCAGCACCCGCGCCACCAGCGGCGAAAGCGGCTCGGCCACGCCATAGGGCGCGGAAAAATCGCGGTTGAACCGGAGGCGGGAACTTTCAGCCATGCCTTTTCCTGCCGCAACGGCCCTGGCGCGGCAACCCCCGACGATTTGTTAACGCCCCATCCTTTAAGATCGCCGCCAACCTTGGCGCTGGGTCAAGCAGTCCCGAAGGCGCCCGCTGGAGCCACGACGCCGAGACGCCGCAATGCCGCTCGACCGTTCCATCCGCTTTCTGAGCGCCCTTGGCGGCGCTTCCACCAGCCGCGTGCTCAATCTGAGCCGCATCGCGGCCGACAATGCGGACAATCCCGACCATGCCCGGCGCCCACTGTTTCTGTCGCCGGTGATCAATCGCGGCTTTCTGGTCAAGCATCGCGTCCGCAGCGACGAGGCCTATCTGTTCAACGCGCCGCGCACGGTGGCCACCAAGCTGATCCTGCCCTTCGACCATGGCGACCTGCGCGCGGGCGGCCGTTCGCTGTTCGTCGACCAGCGCGGCTTTGAGGAAGCGCTGTGCAGCACGGGCAACTACAAGCCCCGCGCGCTGGATCGCGACCTGGGCGTGATCAGGCTGGTCGCCGCCGTGCCTTCGCTCGATCCCTTCCTGCTGCGCGAGCATCTGCGCAACAACGGGATCGACGTGGCGCCGTGCTATTTCACCATCTCGCCCGGCGATCAGGAGCGCATGCATGACTTCGTCAGCCGGGAGGTGTCGCAGTTGATCGAGCTTGCCGGCGGCAACGGCGAGCATGACATCGGCCGCATGGTCAGCGCGCTGCTGTCCACCGAGATCACCGACAGGCTGGCGCCTTTGCGCGCGACACTGGACCTGACCGGCGAGGACTTTCGCGAAGGCGTGTTCAGCTGGCGCGGCTTTCTCTATTACAAATGGTCGATGCAGCGCTTCTGGCCGGACGTGCTGGACGTGCTGCGCGAGATCAGCTGCCTGCAGCCCTTCGGCGCGGTGGACGCCGACCAGACGGCCTTCCTCACCCGCACGCGCCACGACATCATCCGCATGGTGCGCGAGAGCGGCGGGCATGTGACCAGGGCGCTGTCGGTCTATGACAGCTCCTTCGCCGACCTGGTGGCGCACCAGAGCCCCAGGACCTTCCGCGACTTCCTGTTGTCGGCGCCCTTCATGTTCCTGGAGCTGGGCGAAAAGCTGGGCGCGATTGCCCACATTGTCAGCTTCTGGCGCTACCGCTTCCCCGCCGGCTCCCCCACACAGGTGGACGCCGAGGAACTGGCGGCCATCTTCCAGGACTTCTCCAGCAGCTTTTCGGAGAATCCCGCCGACGGCCCGGCCTTCCAGCGCCCGGCGGCGTCAGTCGAGGTGCTTTTGGCGCCCTGACCGCCGGTCGCGCCCGGCGTATGGAACTTTTTGCCCGAATATGGCGTTATCTGGGCGAACCCCCGAAGGATTTCCCCCATGTTCAAATATCTCGCCCAGATGGCAATGGCGGCGGCCATGGTGGCCGGGCTGGCGGCCGTGCCCGCCCGCGCCGACGACATGTCCGACCTGTTGCATGACGCCAACACGACGGTCGACAATCTCAAGCACGATCCGGCCTTTGCCACCGCCCGCTCCATGCTGCGCAACGCGCGCGCGGTTTACATCGTGCCCAAGCTGGTCAAGGGCGGCTTCATCTTCGGCGCCGAGGGTGGTGACGGCGTTCTGTTGCGGCGCCAGGGCCGCAGCTGGTCGCAACCCCGCTTCTACAGCATGGGTTCGGCCTCCTTCGGCCTGCAGGCGGGCCTGCAGCAGGCCCAGCTGGTCTTCATCATCAACTCCGATCGCGCCCTGTCCGGCATCGAGCACGGCAACTTCAAGCTGGGCGCGGGCGCGGGCGTGACGGTGGTCAACCTGTCGTCCGGCGCGGAAGGCGCCGTCACCGCCCATGGCGGCGACATCGTGGTGTGGACCTCGGGGTCGGGCGCCTATGCCGGCCTGACTTTCAACGGAACCGTGATCCGGCCCGACAAGGAAATGAATGCCCGGCCGGCGGGCGGCCCGCAAGCCAACCGCCTGAGGGCCAACCTGGCCAGCGCGCTGTAGGAACCTGGCCCCGCTGGCAAACAGGACACGGCGGGTCTAAGGTTTCCGGCGTCTCTCGCGCACGTTTTTAGCTTGAAGATCGCATCCATTTTACAACAGAGGAATCTCCCCATGAAAAAACTGACTCTCGTCGCCGGCGCCGCCGCGCTGGCCCTGTCTCCCGTCTTCGCCCTCCCCGCGCTGGCGGACGCATCTCAGGAAGTCACCATCGCCGCCACCCATGCGGGTCTGGCGGCCAAGCAGACCGACCTCGCCAAGGTGCACATGCACCTGCAGCACGCGCTGAACTGCCTGGTCGGGCCCGCGGGCTCGGGCTTCGACGCCGCCCCCGGCAATCCCTGCGCCAAGGCCGGCAAAGGCGCCATCCCCGATTCCACCGATGCGGCCATGAAGACCAAGCTGGAAGGCGCCGTCGCTTCGGCCAAGTCGGGCGTTGCCTCCAGCGATCTGGCAGCCGCCCAGGCCGACGCCCAGAAGACCGCTGACGCGCTGAAGTAAGCCATTTCGGCGGAAAACCCTCTCTCCCGCTCCGCGGGAGGGAGGGTTTTTCTTTGCCGCGGGCGTTCGCTCTTAGTCCTCGCCGGACCAGGTCTCGTTCTGGCGCGCCAGTTCGGCGCGCACCTGCGCCTTGGCATCGGCGACGGCTTTCTGGATTTCCACATCGGCGGCGGCCAGCGCCACCTTGCGGCTCACTTCGGCTTCGGCCAGCGCCTTGTCCACCTGGACCTTCACCTGGGCCGAGACCTGTGCCTCATCGCCCACCCGCTTCAGCGCCCGGCGCACGCTTTCGCGCACCGTCTTCTCCACGCCGTCCTGGGTGATGGTGCGTTCGCTCTCGCTGGTGCTCTCGCTGCTGGCTTCCTGTTTGGCCTCGCTGTGCCGGTCGGCGGGCGGGGTCACTTCCGCCACCACCAGCGCGCGTTCGACCGGCAGGGAGGCCAGAGCAGGCACCACAGCGGGCGCTGAAACCAGCGGTGCGGCGAGCGTCGCCACCACGGGCGTGGCCATAGGCATGACCGGCTCCGCCGCCACCTCCGCGAAGGACGGACGGGCCAGCGCCAGCAGCGCCGTTGCCGACAGGCCGATACCGGCGATCTTCAGAACATCCATCTTGCATGCTCCCTTCCGTGATTGTGTCTGGTCCAGCACCGCGCGCAGCCGCCCCTCCAGCGCCGGGCGCGCCGCCATGGGCAGTGCCAGCGCGAAAGGCGCGCGCACATCCGCCGCCAGCGCCAGCAGCGTGTCCGCATAGAAGGACGGGCGAAGACCGCCGGCCAGCACCGCATCGTCGGCCGCCCGTTCGGCCGCGTGGCGCAAGGCGGCTGCCGCCATCCACACCAGCGGATGAAACCAGTAGGGGGCGCAGACGCCGCGCACCGCCAGCAGCAGAGGTGCGTCGCCACGGCGCACATGCGCCAGTTCATGCAGCAGCACTGCTTCCAGCCGCGCGCGCGGC
>JBEHXB010000109.1:0-7346 GCA_048498895.1 Pseudomonadota bacterium | reverse complement strand
GCACAGGCCATGAGACCCATTTCGGCAGCTTCACGCGAGAGGCTGGGATGAGTTCAATTCTGTTCGCCATAGAAGTGGTTGCGTTTCTTGTGGTGGCCGCCTGGGCCTACCGCAACGATCGCATTGCGGCCGAGGAAGGCGGCACCGGCCTTTTGGCCCTCCGCTCCACCGGCGACGCGCCTCCGGTGAACCAGCAGCGCTGGCGAAGGGATTTCCGCGCCAAGGGAACTTATGCCCGCCGCAACGATATGATTAACGCGCCACAGCCGCGCTGGAAGTCTCAGCCGGCGCCGCGGCGGTGGTAATCAGATCGCGGGCCAGGGCTTCGATGCGGTTTGCATTGCTTGTCCAGGTAAAAGGGGTTGTTTCCACCACCCGGCGCGCGCCGCCGCCCACATGCCGGCGCAATATCGAATCCTGGTAAAGACGTGTCACTGCGCTGGTGAATGACGCCTGGTTTCCCGGCTTGAACAGCAGCGCGCTGTAGCCGTTGACCAGCACTTCGCGAATGTTGGGCTGATCCGGCGCGACGATGGCGCGCTCCAGCGCCATATACTCGAACAGTTTCATCGGCGAGGCATAGGCGACCGCGGCAGGTTGCAGGGCCACGTCGAAGGCGCGCATATGGGCCGCAATCTCGGCATGCGGCACCTGTCCGGTGAAATGCACCCGTTCCGCCACCCCGCGCTCGATGGCCCGTGCCCTCAGTGCGGGCAACGCCGGCCCATTGCCGACGACAAGCAAATGCGCGTTCTGCGGCAGCCCCGCCAGCGCGTCGACCGCCCATTCCACCCCATGCCAGGCGCGCACGAAGCCCGCGAACCCCAGCACCACGTCGTTCGATCCGATGCCGAAGCGGCGCCGGATGGCATTGGCTTCAGCCTCTCCCACTTTTTGCGAAAGTTCAGCTCCATTGTGCACAACATGTATCCGGCCATCAGGACCGCGTATCTGGCGCACCATTCCAGCCAGCACACCGGTTACAGGCAAGGCGACATCGCAACCTCGCCACAGCGCCGCCTCGCAGGTCCTGGCCAGATATCCCAGCGACAATCCCCCCGCTGCGGCGCGCTCCGCCGCCAGGGGCGAATTTATCTCCAGAAGCATGGGCAATCCCCGCCGCCATTTGAGAAGCAACCCGGCAAGCAGATACAGGTTGTAGCGCTCGTAAAGGATGTCGGGGCGGAAGGCGCGGGCGGCAAGCGACAGGCGCCAATAGGCGGGAATGTTGTAGGCCAGTTCCAGCAACTCGAAAAGAAAGGCCGGCAGATGGCGGCGCAGCCAGTCCGTCACCACCTCCAGACGGTCGGTTCCGGCGCCGCGCGATGTCACGCCTCCGGCGGGACCGACCACCAGCACATCGTGGCCGCGCTCCCGCAAGGCCGCGACGATCTGTTCTATGTGCACGCGCATGCCGTCATTGGCCGCCGTACGGTGGTGGTAAAGAATGCGCAGTGGCCGTGTCATTGGATCAACCCCGAAACAGGATAAGTGCCACCGCGAAAAGCATCGCGACCATGGCCGCCGCGTGCATGGCGCGCAGCGCGATGGCGCGGATGCGCGCCAGGACAGCGCGCCCCGCCGTCCAGGCAATGGTCACGCCGAAAAGCAGTATCGGACACAGAAACCAGCTCAGCAGCGGCGGACCCAACGCTCCATCCGGATCACCGCCGTGCGCGTAAAGCGCAAGCACCAGGGCGCTGACATATCCGGTGGCCATGCCCAGAAGTGGCAGGCTTGTGCATTCCGCCCGCTCCATCGGCGTCTGTCTCAGGCCAAGCCGCACGAGCGCGGCATGACGGTGCCAGGCGGCAACTCCGATGAAGAATGGCGTCGCGAAGGCAATCTGCCAGAAGAAGGGCATAACACCCAGCACGATCGCACCCGCTATCAGCCGGTGCAGATACAGGGCGGCGAGCGCCAGGACATCCAGCGCCGCCACGCGCTTGAGCCAGAAGGCGTAGCCCAGCGCCAGCACGGGATAAAGCGCCAGCCAACCGGCGAAAACCGGCGACACGATCGCCGCCAGCACAAAGCCCAGGGCCGCGACAAATCCTGCAAGTACCAGCGCCCGGTCGAATCCCAGATGACCGGAAGCCAGGGGACGGCGTCGCGTGAGAGGATCGCGGCGGTCTTCCGACAAATGCGCCATGTCGGAAACCAGATCACTCGCCGCCGCGACCAGACCCAGGGCGCAGAACGCACAGTAAAGCGCGACCAGACTATCCAGGGCCGGCACGCCAAGTGCGAGCAGCGGAGCAAAAATCAGAAGGCTGCGTGGCCAGCGAGAGGGCCTCAGCGCGTCCAGCCAGGCAAACGGTCGGCGACGTCCTTCGGCCAAAATGTCGGCGGTCTGGCTGTTCCAGGTAGGATGGTCCAAGACACGCGGCGCCGGCGAGGCGATTACCGCGCGCCGCGCCGTGGCCCAAGCGGGGATGTCGCGCGTCCCCTCGCCCACATAATCAAAGCCGGCGGGCCCGAAAATCGAACAGAGCAGCCGCGCGCGGGATGCCGCGCTCAATTCGTGATCACGGTCGCTGCCCAGGCTGTAGGTAAAAATGCCCAGATAATCGGCAACGGCGCTCACCGTTCCGTGATAGTCCGCGCCGACCAGGACAAGGGTACGCCCCTCGGCCCGCTGATCGCGCAGAAACCGCAATATTTCCTGGCGAAACGGCAGGATGGCCGGATCCATACGGGCCATTTCCCCCAACCGGGCCTTGAACTGTGCGGGATGACGCCAGGCGCCGAACAGCAGTGACAACAGCTTTCTTGGGCGCGTGCACAGAAGGGTCAGTGCAGCTTCCTGGGTAATCCGGCCGCGCACGAGCGCGCCTTCCACTGCCACGCAGAGCGGCACATCCCGGTCCAGATCCCGGTTTTCCAGCCGGCGCTTCAGTGCCAGCGCCCGCAGCAGACGCAAGGACGGCGCCCGTCTGGGCGGGGCCTGTTCCACAATGTCGGGGGCCGGAAGGGGATAGGCCGTCATCGCGCCACACTCCCGGCCAGGCCAGCGGGCGCCTTGCGGGAGGCTTGCCCCGTGCGGACAGGCGGCGCAATGGCGAAGGTGGGATCTTGGGCATAGTGGTCGGTCATCGCCCGCGTGTGTTCATGCACAAAGTCGTAGGCAGCCGCGACCTGGGGCGAAGGGTCCACGTTCAGCAATGTCGCCAGCGCACCCCGCGCAAGGGCGGCATAGCCACCGCCCCAGTCGGGGTAATCCAGGCTGGTCACGGGCTTCTTGTCGGGATCGAATGTGCGCTGAAATGCTCCCGCCCAAGTATTTATCCACGGGCCGTCATTCGGCTCGCGGACATAGAGGAAGTAGGGCGTGCCATAGATCGGATCATATCCCCGGGCGCCGTTGGTGAAGCGGCCGGCAGTGAAATTGGCCATCCAATGCAGCACCGGCCGCGCCTGGCGAAAGCCCATCTGATCGATCCAGCCCAGCACCATCACCAAATAATCGTCCTGCCAGGGCGCGACCGCGCCGTCCACGGCATAGGGCCCGGGCAGGTAACCCTTGAGCTCACCGGCCGCGTCCACTTCATGGCCCTGAACATAGCGGTCGGTGATGGCCTGGAGATTGGCGGCCAGGCGGCCCTCGAAATAGGCTTGCAGGGGATCGCGGGCGGGCAACAGGAATGCCGCATTGGCCAGGGTGCGCAGGTCCCATGCGACGGCACGCACCTGCGAGCCCAATACAATGCCATCCGCGCCGCCCCGATAGGCGGGGTCCATCGCCAGCAGGACATAGCCGGCCTGCATCGCAAGTTCGTCGCGATAGAATTGCGAGCCGGTCAAGAGATAGGGCAGATAGCTCAGCGATGGTTGATGGGCATCGTCCGGCGTCCACTTGGTGTCGGAGACATAGTATTTGCGCGCCAGCGCGCCTGGTACGGCCTGGCCCCGACCATCGAGCCAGACTGTCGGGTGCTGATCGATGCGGATGGGGCCGCCAGTCGCGTCATCGCGCACATGCCAGGGGACCGCGCCGGCGGCATCGCCCTTTGCCATCAGCCAGTCTTCATTGTCGCGTGAAGGATCCAGCAGGTAGAACACCGCCCAGGTCGGCAGCGGACCGATGTCGGCGCGCCCGCCAGTGGTCGGCATGTACATGGTCAGCCCCGCGGCATCGAGGGGCGGCGCGCCCTCGTCAATTGTCGCGGCGCCCAGCTTCTCCATCGCGCGGGGATCGGGATAGATGTCGCCATAGCGAGGGATCGCCCCGGTCTGCTTCAGCAGCGCCAGGTCAGGCAGCACGCGCGGCGCGGGGGCCGCACCACCCCCGACACGCTTGTGCCAAACCGAGTGGGCGTATTGGTGAACATCGCTTGCGTGATAGACCACCTGGCCGTCCAAAACGATATCCGCGTCATAGGTATGCGTATCGACATCGGCATCATCGCTGCGGTCATTGTGGAAGATCACGTCCACCCTGGGCGCGCCCGTCACCGGCCACCAGACATCAAAGGCAAGCTGGATGCCGTTGACTGTCCGCCCCATGTAGCGCCGCTCGCGCACCAGGGGGCCTTCCAGCCAACTCTTGCCTTTATCGTTGCGGACAAGCGTTGGCAGATCGAAATCGGCCCGTCCGCCGGCCGACGCGAAAGCCAGCGCCACACGCAGCGCCGGCGCCGGCCCGGGTGTCAGCGGAACCATCGCTGCGGCGTTCGCGGCGGGCATGATGACACCGGTCAGTTTCTCGCCCCGGCGCATTTTGGGAAGCAGCAGACTGACCACCGCGTGACGAACCGACCCGTCTGGCCACAGCGCCTTGGGATCGATTTGCGATTGCACCGGAATATTGTTCAGGCTGACCGATACCGCCTTGCCGGGGTATATCGCGCCGGAAGGGAAAATCTGCCCGAAGGACAGGACCCGCGCGTCGCTCGCCTCCCCGGTGTCGTTAACCAGGGTGAAATTCACCGGCATGCTCTGGGCACGGGGGCCTTCGGTCCGGCCCAGCATCAGCACGAGCAGCAGCGCGATCCTTGCAGCCGTCAACAGGCGGCGCCGCCAGACTGGGGCGCGTCCCAAGCCGGATACAGTGCCCGCGGTCATGTATCGTCCAGCAGATCGAGCGCGTGCATGGCGCGCGCGGCGGCGCGGCGCCAAATCTGGCCATTAATCTCCCAGCCATAGGTCTCGTACGCCAGAGTATGAGGGCTGGGGGGCAAAAGGAAATTGTATGACGGTGCGCGCCTGAACGCTTCCCGCGTGAGCGCAAAACCCGCCAGTGCCGCGGCCTGTGTCTGGTGGCAGTCCAGCATGGCGCGTTTGAGGACGATCTCCCCGGGGCCGAGCTGGAATCGCTCCACAGGCCCGGCATCGGGGTGGGGCATGAACTCGCCATACACCATCTGTCCGTCGGACATGTGATAGCCCGCCATCTCGACAATGCTGGGCGCGGTTACGCCCTGCCGTTCGAGTAATTGGCAGGCGCCGTGAACTGCCAGCGCCGTTGCGTCATGGTCAGGGTCGCCGCCCTCATAGGCATGCGTGATGATTGTGGAGAAGGACCCCACCCTGAAAAGGCGCACCATTTGGCGCACCAGCCGGCTCAGATGAAAAACCACCCGCTGGTCAGGCAGCCCCAGGTTCGTCACCGGATTCAGCGGACGCGGCAGCAGCGAGAGCGCCGCCTCGGCCTCCCGCCTGCGCGCACGGACATAACGCCAGTTGCTGGAAAGGCCCACTCGCGCGCTGCGACCGTTGCCCGGCACCCCGCCGGTCACCGTGATCACGCCCGCCGTCTCAAGCCGGCTCAACATGGCGCCGGCACCAATCACTTCGTCGTCGGGATGGGCGCTGACCACCAGGGCGGACTGATGCGCAAGTTCCGACAGCGGAAATGTCCGCACATCCGGAACGGATCGCAATTGATCATCCTGCCCGTGACTTGCCAAGCCGCGCCCCTGGTCTGGCCCAGATTGGTTGAGAAGTGACCAGACGACCAACATGTCTCATGTGGTTAAAATTCGACAGAAGACTAAGGCGGCACGGCCCGGTTCCGCGTGCCCAAGACTGGGTATTTTCGCATTGGGTACGCCACCTTAGCTTTCCCCCATGAAGCCGGATGACGTCTGAATTGCATTATCAGCCATGCTGACAGTTCTTTTTGCCAGCCATAATGGCGAGGGCGTCCTTCCAAGCACCCTTGCCTCGATGGCTGCGACCACTCCGCCCGAGGGCGGCTGGAGACTGCTGGCCGTAAATAACGCGAGCAAAGACGGCACTGAGGCGGTGCTCCGCTCCTTTGCTGACAGGCTGCCGCTGACACTGCTCAGGGAAGACAGGCCCGGCAAGAACAATGCTCTCAACCGCGCGCTGGAGGAGGCCCAGGGCGATTTCTACGTCTTCTGCGATGACGATGTGGTGGTAGGGCCGGACTGGCTTGTGCAGTGGCGCCGGGTGGCCGACGAACATTCCCGGTTCGACATGTTCGGCGGCCGCACCGAACCCTTGTGGCCCTGTGACCCGCCCCAATGGGTACTGGATGAAGTCGATCCGGGCATTGTCTTTGCCACCAACGGGCATATGCGCGAAGGGCCATGCGAAGCGGTTGCACTGTTCGGCACCAACATGGCGGTGCGCGCCTCGGTCTTTTCCGGCGGCGTGCGCTTCAATGGCAAGATCGGCCCCAGCAATTCCTCCGCCTATCCGATGGGGAGCGAAACCGAGTTGACCCTGCGCTTGGAGGCAAAGGGGCACAAAAGCTGGTTTTCCGCGGCGCCGAAAGTGAAGCACATTATCCGGCCGCACCAGATGCAGCGCCAATCGATCGCGATGCGGGGATATCGCTGGGGACGCGGGCAGGCCCACATGAATATGGGCCACACCTACGCACCAAAACGCCTTTCGCGGAAGAACCTGCTGCGCGCCAGCCTCTATCCTGTGCTCATGCCCTTCTACAGCCACCACGAAGCCTGGGCCAGGCAATGGGAGTGGGCGATAGACCAGGGATATGAGGATGGCCTGCGCGAACTGCGCGGATCGGCGCCGCGTTGGCTGCAGGCCAATGGTCGACCGCATATCGCTCGCCGCTTCCGGGCCCCTCAATAGGCCCTACGTCACGCACCCGGCACCTTTGCGCATCCCGGCGATACGATCGCAAACCAGCGATTGTCGAATACCGCGTGGGCGGTCGTGGCGCCTGACAGTGACTTGCCAGGCCGTTTGTCGAGCACCACGTAATCGATCCTGTGCTGGCAGGCATAGCGCAGAGTCGCCTGGAGGCTGTGAAGCGCGGCCACTCCGTCGCTGCGGGTCCGCCAGACCGGATAGAAACCTGGCGCCCACATGACGGCGGCCCCTTCCTTCCATCCCACCCAACTGCGACGCTG
>JBEHXB010000108.1:0-7346 GCA_048498895.1 Pseudomonadota bacterium | reverse complement strand
ATGCCGTGGGAGAACCGGGCCAAGCCATTGCGCTCATGGGGTTTCCTGATCGCGACCTGGGCGAGCGCCGCCGTGCTGGCGCTGGCGATGCTGGCGGTGCTGGTTTAAGGCGCGCCGGACGAGTTTTCAGGCGGTGCGCAGGTTGTGCTTGCGCAGGTGGCGCACCAGCGCGATTTCGTCCATCCGCGACTGCTGCTGGCGGGTCTGCATCTCCGCCAGGCGCTTGGCCTGCTGTTCGATCGCCACTTCCAGGCTTTTCAACTCCTGGAAGGCATCGGACAGGTCGGCCATCGCAATGGCGTGCTCGCGCTCGATGTCCTTGAGCGTGGTCTTCAGGTTGTCGCGCCGCGTCTCGATGGAGCGCAGGAAGGAGGGGAAGGCCAGACGCCCGATGTCGGAATCGCCGGCCCGCTGGCGCTCGCGCGCGACATTGTCGTCCAGGTCCTGAAGCTTCCTTTCCAGGTCCAGGCGCATGGCCTCGATCGCCGCTATGCGGCGCTTGGTTTCGTCGACCCGAAAGTGCTTCAGGCGCAGCAATGTATCGGTCCGGTTCATCGCTTAGATCCCCTTGGCACCGTCCATGATTGCCGACAGCGCATCATAGCCCTCGTCCAATGTCGCCACCTCGTCCTTTCGCTGGGAAAGAAAGGCTTCCAGCTGCGGATAAAGACGCACGGCTTCGTCCACTTCAGGATTCGTGCCAGCCTTGTAGGCGCCCAGCCGGATCAGTTCCGCCATGTCTTCGTAGACGGTCAGCGGCCGGCGGGCTTTCAGAACAAGGGCTTGCTCGGTGTCGGAGTTGCAGCCGGGCATCGCGCGGCTGACACTTTTGAGAATGTTGATGGCCGGAAAGCGGCCCCGTTCCGCAATGGCACGTTCCAAAACGATATGGCCGTCCAGAATGCCGCGCACCGCGTCGGCCACCGGCTCGTTGTGGTCGTCACCCTCCACCAGCACGGTGAAGAGGCCGGTGATCGATCCAGGCTTTATATCCGTGCCTCCGGCGCAGGGGGCTTCCGGTCCGGGACCGGCCCGTTCCAAAAGGCGCGGCAGTTCGGTAAAGACGGTCGGCGTATACCCTTTTGAAGCCGGCGGTTCGCCGGCGGAAAGTCCGATCTCGCGCTGGGCCATGGCGAAGCGCGTGACGGAATCCATCAGCAGCAGCACGTTCAGCCCCTGATCGCGCAGGCCCTCGGCCACGCTCATGGCGACATACGCCGCCTGGCGGCGCACCAGCGCCGGCGCGTCCGAGGTGGCGGCCACCACGACGCTGCGCGCCAGGCCATCTTCGCCCAGATCGTCCTCGATGAATTCCTTGACCTCGCGGCCGCGTTCGCCGATCAGCCCGATCACGATGGCGTCGGCATTGGAATTGCGCGCCAGCATGGCCATCAGGGTGGACTTGCCCACGCCCGAGCCGGCGAAAATGCCCATGCGCTGGCCGGCGCAGCAGGTCGTGAATGTGTTCAGTGCCCGCAGCCCCAGGTCCAGTTTGGCGCCAATCCGCGCCCGGCTGGTAGCAGGCGGCGGCGGCGCCCGCAGCGGATAGGATTTCTTGCCCTGGGGCAGTGGACCCTTGCCATCCACGGGCGTGGCGAAGCCGTCGATCACCCGGCCCATCCATGCCCCGCTGGGGCGGATGGCGGGAGGCTTGTCATCGAAATCCGCGCGGGCCCCCAGGGTGATGCCGTCCAGCGGCCCCAGCGGCATGACCAGGGCGCGGCCATCGCGAAATCCAACCACTTCGCAGGATATTGTCTTTTTATTTCCGATACTTATGCGGCACTGGCCGCCCAGGCTCACGGCCCCTTGCGCGCCCGTTACCTCCACTGCCAGGCCCTCGATCCGGGCCACACGGCCAAAGCGGGTCAGGATCGGAATCGTCTCAATGTCCTTGAGCAGCGCGCGCATGAAAATCCTTGCCGGGCAGCCGGATTGGCGCCCTTGCCCCGATATTGCGGCCAAGAATTTAAATGGCGGTAAACTTAACAAATCGAATCAAGGTCTTGATCCGGCAATCCTGAGCCCCTTAAGTGGGCCGTTAAGGATGTTCATCCTTTCCGGCGCGTTAGGGGCCGTGATCGATGACTGAAAGTTGCGCGGTGCATTAAAGATGGTGTTAACCATTTGCGCTTAACGTCCGACTACCGGTTAACCGTGCGGACGCCGTGCCTGCCGGAGAATTGACGTTAATAGAGGGGCCTGACATGCGCGTACTCCTGATCGAAGACGACAGCGCCATGGCGAGAAGCATCGAGCTGATGCTGCGCAGCGAGGGGCTCAACGTCTACACCACCGATCTTGGCGAGGAGGGCATCGACCTCGGCAAGCTCTATGACTACGACATCATCGTGCTGGACCTGCAGCTGCCCGACATGAGCGGCTTCGAGGTCCTCAAGGCCCTGCGCGTCGCCAAGGTGCAGACGCCGGTCCTGATCCTTTCCGGCAACGCCATCGTCGAGGCCAAGGTAAAGGCGCTGGGCTTCGGCGCCGACGATTACATGACCAAGCCGTTCCACAAGGACGAGCTGGTCGCCCGTATCCAGGCGGTCGTGCGCCGCTCCAAGGGCCACAGCCAGTCCGTCATCATCACCGGCAAGCTGACGGTGAACCTGGACGCCAAGACCGTCGAGGTTGACGGCCAGCGCGTGCATCTGACCGGCAAGGAATATCAGATGCTGGAACTGCTTTCGCTGCGCAAGGGCACCACCCTGACCAAGGAAATGTTCCTCAACCATCTCTATGGCGGCATGGACGAGCCGGAGTTGAAGATCATCGACGTCTTCATCTGCAAGCTGCGCAAGAAGCTGGCCGCCGCCACCGAGGGCGCCAACTATATCGAAACGGTCTGGGGCCGCGGCTATGTGCTGCGCGACCCGAACGGCGACGAATTCACGCAAGTAGCCTGATTTGCCGCAGGCCTGAACGGCGTGCGAGGAAAATCACGAAAGGGTACCGCTCGCGGTGCCCTTTTTTGTGGTCACGGCAAAGTGCAGTCCAGCAGCCGCCCGTCCAGGCTCGAGCCGACCAGGAGATGCTTGCCGTTTGACGCCGCCACGCTGGCGCCGCCGATCTGGCTGCCGTCATTGCCGTAAACCTGGTCGACCGATTGCGGCACGCCACCCAGCAGGCTGACGCGCAGGACCTGCGAGGCGCTGGGCTTTGACGGATCGGAGGAGAAGGCGCGCCAGTCAGGCAGATTGGCGTGCGCCGCCACCCACAGATCGCCTCTGGAATCCAGGGTGATCTTCTCGGGCCCGGCGGGAAGATTGAGCGATTTGTCCTCTGTCAGGGTGCCGCTGAAGCCTTCGCGGGCAAAGCTCTTGAGGTCGCGGCTGAGCAGGCCCGCCACGATCAGGTGCTGGCCGTCAGGTGTCAGCGCCAGGCTGCGGGTACCATAAAGACCGTCCGCCATCACCCGGAACGACATGCCGTTGAAATAGAGCACATTGCCGCCGGAGATCACGCCGTAGGCCGCGAGCGCATGCAGAATGGGATTGCTGCCCGCCGTTCCGTTGGCGACATAGAAGGTGCCCGGCCCGGCCGCCGCCACGTCCTGGGGATTGGTCAGAAGCCCGCCTTCAATGGTGCCTTCAGCCACCAGCGCGGGGGCGGTATCGGGATTTGTCACCTCGAAGCTGTCGATGCTGAAACGGCGATTGCCGATGCCGGCTCCGGCCGACGCTGCGCCGCGCCGGTTCACTGCCAGCAGGAACAGGCCGCTGCCATTGGGGCTGGCGGTCAGGCCGATGCCGCGCGGATGGAAATCCTTTGGCGTGCCGGCCAGCTTGACCAGCCGGCCGCCGCCCGTCAGCGGCAGGGCATAGAGGCCGTCGTCCTTGCCGGCCGTATGCGCGCTTGAGGCCGAGATGAAGGCCATGTTGTGCGCGATCTCGATATCGGCAATCCCCGGCAGATGGCCGGCAACCTTGCAGGACCCGGCAAAGCCGGTGGGGGCATGGGCGAAGATGCCGTTGGCCCAGATCGCGCGGGCGCCCACACCGGCCAGCACCGCGACGACGATGATGACCGAGATGCGGCCCCAGCGGATCGGACGGCGGCGAAGGCTCATGCCGCATCTCCGGCGGCATTGCCCCCGCCGTCATGGGCGAATTGCAGCCGCGCCAGCCGCGCGTAAAGCCCGCCGCCCGCCATCAGCGAGCCGTGATCGCCTTCCGCCACCACGCGGCCATGGTCCATCACCACGATACGCGCCAGCCGCTGGATGGTGGCGAAGCGGTGGGCGATCACCAGCGTGGTGCGGCCCACCATAAGGTTCGCCAGCGCGGTCTGCACCAGACGTTCGTTTTCCGCGTCCAGCGCGCTGGTGGCTTCGTCCAGCAGCAGCAGCGGCGCGTCCCGCAGGATGGCGCGCGCGATGGCGATGCGCTGGCGCTGGCCGCCCGAGAGGGTGACACCGCGCTCACCCACCAGGGTGTTGAAGCCGTCCGGCAGTCTTTCGATGAATTCCGTGGCGGCGGCGGCGTCGGCGGCGCGGCGAACCTCTTCGTCGCTCGCCTGCTGGTGGCCATAGCGGATATTGGCGGCGATGGTGCCGGAGAAGATCACAGGGTCCTGGGCCACCACGGCGATCCTGCTGCGCAGGGCGATGGGATCGACCTGTGCGATATCGACGCCATCGAAACGGATGGTGCCCGACTGGAAGGTGAAGAACCGCAGCATCAGCTGAAAGACGGTGGATTTGCCCGCGCCGGACGGACCCACCAGGGCCACCGCCTCGCCCGCCTTCACATCCAGCGAAAAGCCATTGAGCGCCTTGTAGCCGGGGCGCGAGGGATAATGGAAACTGACATTGTCGAAGCGCACCGCGCCGCCGCCCTTCTCGCCGTCCCTTGGGGCAGGCAGGAGCGCCGGGCTGGCCGGCGCGGCGATGGCCGGCACCGCATGCAGCAGCTCCATCAGCCGCTCGGAGGCGCCCGCGGCCCGCTGCAGGTCGCCCCACACTTCCGACAGGGCGCCCACGCCGCCGCCGGTCAGAAAACCGTAAATGATGAAGGCCACCAGATCGCCGCCGGTCAACCGGCCCTGGATCATGTCGTGCAGGCCTATCAGTCCCACGGTGGCCAGGCTGGCAAATGCGGTGAAGATCGCGACCGCCGTCAGGATGGCGCGCGCCAGGGTGCGGCGGCGGGCAATGTCAAAGGAGCGTTCCACCGAAAGGCCGAAGGCGGCGCGCTCATGGGCCTCCTCGGTAAAGGCCTGGACCGTGGAAACGGCATTCAGCACTTCGGTGCCGCGCGCCGCCGTTTCGGCGATGGAATCCTGGCTGACGCGCGAGAGCTTGCGTACCCAGCGGCCGAAGAACAGCATCGGCACCATGACCGCAAGCACCGCCACCACGACCAGAAGGGCCAGCTTGAAGCTGGTGACGAACATGAGCACCAGGCCGCCCACCAGCGTCACCAGGTTGCGCATCGCCACCGAGGCCGACGAACCCACCACGGTCTGGATCAGAGTGGTATCGGCCGTCAGGCGCGACAGCACTTCGCCGGTGCGCGTGACCTCGAAGAATTCCGGCGACAATCCCAGCACATTGTCGAACACCGCCTTGCGTATGTCGGCGACCACCCGTTCACCCAGCCAGGTGACGGCATAGAACCGGATGGCCGAAGCCACACCAAGCACCGCGGCCGCGACCACGAAGGCCAGATAGAAGCCGGACAGGGCGTGGGCCTGCTCGGCCGACAGGCCCTGGGCATTGATCAGGCCGCGGGCAAACTGCGGCAGCACCAGCGTGGCGGCCGAAGACGTGAGCAGCGCCACCAGCGCAACGGCGATACGCCCGCGGTACGGCCGCAGGAACGGCAATAGCCCCCGTAACGGGGCGATCGACCGGCTTTTGGGCCTTCCGGCCGCCACCCGGGCGGTTTCCTTGGCGAAATCCTGTCCGGCCATGCTTTTCCCTCAGGTGTGGGCTGTATATAGGCCCCGAACGGGCGGGCCAAATGAACTATTGCCGCTCTTTTGCGGGCTTTTCCGCCATTCGGCGCAAGGGCTTGCCTCCACGGGGACCCTCCCCTATAAGCCCCGCCGTCGGGCCCGGCCCCAAAAACCGGTGCCCCCAGCGGAAAGGCACGCGTCATGAAAAAGGGTATCCATCCCGAATACCACTTCGTCGAGGTCCAGCTGAACGACGGCACGACCTACAAGACGCGTTCGACCTGGGGCACGCCCGGCCAGAAGATGACCCTGGACATCGATCCCAGCACCCACCCGGCCTGGACCGGCGGCCAGCAGCAGCTTATGGACCGCGGCGGGCGCCTGACCCGTTTCAACAAGAAGTTCGCCGGCTTCGTTAAGTCCTGACAGGACCCGACGCACTGTCGCGCGACGCTGTCGCCGACGACGGGTTCGTTCGGCTGCAAGTCGCAAATTCGCAGGATTGGAAAACGCCGCCGGTCTCGGGCGGCGTTTTTATTTGTCCGCTCAGGAAGGCGCGCCAAAAGCCTGGGCCAGGGCGTCCTGCTGGACATGAACGGCGGGCGCGGCCGACGGCGCCTCGCCGAAAAGCGCCCCGTCCAGCCGGGCAATGCGGCGGTAGAGATTTTCGCTGCGCAGCAGAAGATCGCAAAGCTGCGCCGGCAGAATGCTGACATCGTCGGAACAGGCCCCCAGACAGACTTCCCTGGAGCCCAGCCGATAGCGTTCGTGACGGGCGACATCGGCTTCCATGTCGCCATCGCGTACCGCGCGCTGCACCAGAAGCCAGCTCGCCGCCTGCATCAGGCGGGTGGTGACGCGCATGCTCTCGCCCGCATACAGCATCGCGGCCTTGCGCGGCAGGAAGCGGGCTTCCTCGCGCCCCACGCCATCCAGATAGCGCGCCGTCTCCTCCACCAGCGCCATGCCTTCATCGAAGGTGCGCTCGAACATCGCCGAGTCGGCGAAAGCCTGATTTTCCATATTGTATTCCTGCATCCCACCTCTCCCGGCGGAGGCGACGCTACCAAGACAGACGGCGCCGGGCCAAGCACCATTCGCGGTTAATGCAAACACGTGCCTGTGCAAATTCGCGAAAAGCGCGATCCCGGCATCATTATCCTGTGAATTAACGTTGACGCCTTACCGTTTGAAGAAATTCTCCGCCACCGAGCGCGTTGCAGCGCGCGCTTTGATGGCTTCGCGGCAACGCAGGACTTCCGCTTCCAGCCGGGCGATGCGCGATTCCAGCTCATGTGCGGAAAGGTGGGAGATGTCCTCGCCCAGCACAATGCTGGGCGCCTTCCTGCGCGGTTCCAGGTCGTCCGGATCCATGGCTTTGGTCCCCAACGGCTTTCGGGTCTAGTGTGTGCCCGCCAACAAAACCAGACAAGCCATGCCCGCCA